>CAYIZC010000073.1:0-3540 GCA_964367805.1 uncultured Gammaproteobacteria bacterium | reverse complement strand
GCGTTATTGAGTTTTATCAAAAGGCAAAAAAAATGGGAATAAAACCTATTATTGGCCTAGAGGCTTATCTAGCTCCTAACTCAAGGCATGATAAAAATACTCGTGATGATGGTCGCTCTTTTCATTTATTATTACTTGCTAAAAATAATATTGGTTATAAGAATCTAATTAAATTAACTTCCAAAGCTCACATCGAAGGTTTCTATTATAAACCTCGTATTGATTGGGAGCTTTTAAGAGAGCATCATGAGGGTTTAATTGCCTCTTCCGCTTGTTTGGCTGGTGAAATACCACGCCTTATTACAGCTGGTAAAATGAAGGAGGCGGAAGAGAAAATTAAAGCTTACGACAAGTTATTTGGACGTGGTAATTTCTATTTAGAGATTATGGACCACCCTGAGCTAGAAGAGCTTAAAATAGTAAATGAAGCCTTAATAAAATTTTCAAAAAAATTAGGAATACCGCTACTAGCGACAAATGATGTCCATTATTTAAAAAAAGAAGACGATGAGGCACAAGATATTTTACTTTGCATTCAGAATAAGAAAAAAATAAGTGACACTGATCGTATGAAGATGATAGGCAGTGGCGATTATTCCTTGCGTCCTAATGCTGAGATGATAGCGGCTTTTTCCCATGTGCCTGAGGCAGTAGAAAATACCCTGAAAGTAGCGGAGATGTGTAATGTGGAGATAAAATTGGGTGAAACTAAGTTGCCTTATTTTAAAGTCCCCGAGGGTTATGATGGAAATTCATATCTTAGACTTTGGTGTGAGGAAAATATCTCAAAACGTTATCCAGCTGCCAGCGAAGAGGACTTAAAGTTAATTTCGGAAAGACTAGACTATGAGTTATCAGTTATAGCTAAGATGGGCTGGCCTTCATATTTTTTAATTGTGGCCGATTTTATTAAATGGGCTAAAGAGAAAAAAATTGTGGTAGGGCCAGGTCGTGGAAGTGCAGCTGGGTCTATTGTTTGTTTTTTAAGTGAAATTACCAACATCGATCCTTTAAAGTATGATCTTTTGTTTGAGAGATTTTTAAATCCAGAAAGAATTTCTATGCCTGATATAGATCTTGACTTTGCTGATGTCAGGCGGGGAGAGGTTTTAAATTATGTTGGTGAAAAATATGGCCACGACCACGTAGCTCAAATTATTACTTTTGGAACTCTAGCTGCTCGAGCAGCTGTGCGCGATGTGGGTCGAGTCCTTGATGCCCCTTATGACTATTGTGATAAGATTTCCAAAAGTATTCCCATGTTTACTAAATTAGGAGAGGCTCTTAAAACTGTACCTGAGTTAAGAGAGATGTATCAAAACGAGCCCATGGCTAAGCGCATTATAGATTATGCTAAAAGACTAGAAGGTGTTGCTCGCCATTCCTCAACTCACGCTTGCGGAGTTTTAATTACTGACGCTCCTTTAACTGAGTATGTGCCAATTCAAAAAGCTTCCTCAGCGGATGAGTCTATTATTTCACAATACTCGCTACACCCCATTGAAGATTTAGGTTTACTTAAAATGGACTTTTTAGGTCTAAAAAACCTCACTATTATTGAGTCTGCTTTAAAGATTATTAAAAATACTAGAGGCCTAGAAATAGATATAGATGAAATACCACTAGATGACAAGAAGGCTTATAAGTTATTTCAAAATGGTGAAACAACTGGAGTTTTTCAATTTGAATCATCAGGCATGAAACGCTATTTGCGCGAACTTAAACCCAGTGTCTTTGAAGATATTATTGCTATGGTGGCTTTATATAGACCTGGTCCAATGGAGTGGATCCCAGATTATATTTCCGGAAAACATAAACGAAAGAAAGTGTCCTATCTACATCCCAAGCTAGAGCATATTTTAGATAAGACCTATGGGGTGGCAATTTATCAAGAACAAGTAATGCAAATTGCAAGAGATTTGGCCGGCTTTACTATGGGTCAAGCTGATGTGCTTAGAAAAGCGATGGGAAAGAAAATCGCTAGTTTACTTGCTGAGCAAAAAGAAAGATTTATAGATGGTTGTGTACAAAACGGTATCTATAAAGAGCTAGCGGAAAAAATATTTTCATTTATCGAGCCTTTCGCTGGTTACGGATTTAACCGTTCTCATGCCGCTTGCTATGCTCTTATAGGTTATCAAACAGCCTATCTAAAAGCTCACTGGCCAGTTGAATTTATGGCTGCTCTTTTAACCGCTGATCAAGGAGATAGTGATAGGGTAGCAATAGAAATTGATGAATGTCGCAATATGGGTATTAAAATTATGGCCCCAGATGTCAATGAATCATTTGGTACGTTTACTGTAGTAACTAAAGGAACAAAAGATAATATGACAGTGGGAGAAGATGCTAAGTTAGACACAATTCGCTTTGGCCTTAAGGCTATAAAAAATGTTGGCGAGCATATAGTTGATGAAATTATAAAAGAAAGAAAAGAAAACGGCGCCTTTGCTGACATATTCTCTCTATTAAAACGAATAACCGATAAAGATTTAAACAAAAAATCCTTAGAAAGTTTAATTAAAAGTGGGGCGATGGAAGATTTTGGTGATAGAGGGCTCTTGCTCGCTAACTTAGAAAAATTATTATTATTTAACAAAGAGGAGGCGAGAAAAGAGGCTAGTATGCAAGGCGATCTTTTTGGCTCCATGCCATCAGAAAATAATATTAAGCCTAGTCTTGATGAAGGGATAGAAATATCGCAAAATGAGAAGCTATCCTGGGAAAAAGAATTACTAGGACTCTATATTAGTGAACATCCATTTAACTTTTTTAAACCCTACTTAGATGGCTACGCCCTGCCTTTAAGAAATCTTTCCGGACATAAGAGTGACCCGCGTATTACCACAGCCGGAATAGTATCAAGTATAAAAAAAATAATAACTAGAAAAGGTGACTCGATGATATTTGTTAGATTGGAGGACGCACTTTCCTCTACAGAACTTTTAATATTTCCAAAGCTGTATCAAGAGACTATAGAATTATGGGAAGAGGGAAGGGCTATAATTGTAGCTGGCAAAATTTCCGAAAAAGATCAGGATATAAAAATACTAGCCGATAAAGTAGGCGAGCTACTGGTAGATAATCCTAAAGGATCTATCAATGACTTTAAGAAAGTGATGAGCCAAATACCAATAGTTAGAAGAAGATATAATGGCAATTATAATAATTCAAATAGTAATAAAAGCGCTGGAACTAATATGCTGCCTAAAAAAGAAGAGCCAAAAGAAAAAAAAGAAGAGCCTGTTGTACACTTACCTAGTTTAAATTCTTTGCGACTAAGTTTAAAAGATGATTTCTCAGCCTCTGATCTTTTAAAGTTAAAAGAAATATTTAAAAACAACTCTGGTGCAGATGAAGTTTTCTTTCGATTACTTAAAGATAATAAGTACAAGGTTATAAAGACAGACTTTAAAGTAAAAAATAATGACGAACTTAAGAAAGAAATTCTTAAGACCTTCAAAGATATAATTACAATTTCTTCTTAATTTTGCGAGTTGTTCCTATTTCCTTTTTTTGTTATAATAATATTAGTTTTAT
>CAYIZC010000072.1:0-3553 GCA_964367805.1 uncultured Gammaproteobacteria bacterium | reverse complement strand
CGAGAAATTATAATATCAACCATTTCATCGGCTGATAATTTCTCTAGCTTATTTCCACAGACAGGACAAAAGACTTCAGCTACTCGGGCAAAGAGTATGCGTAGATAGTCATAGATTTCAGTTAAGGTGCCCACGGTAGAGCGCGGGTTGTGGGAAAGAGCTTTTTGATCTATTGAAATAGCCGGCGCCAGACCAATTATTTCATCTACCTCAGCCACTTTCTTTTGTCCTAAAAACTGGCGCATATAGGGAGAGAGTGATTCAACATACTGTCTTTGCCCTTCGGCAAATATAGTATCAAAGGCGAGTGATGACTTACCCGAACCAGAGACACCAGAGATAACAGTTATCTTATTGTGCGGAATCTCTAAATTAATATTTTTGAGATTACGCATCCGCGCTCCTTTTATAATTAAATTTTCTGACATATATATAAAATTCTTATTTAAAATTTTAAAAACAAATAATAGATTTTAATCTTCTGTAAAATCAAGAAACTCTTCTATCTTTTTATCAATATTTATCGGATCAATCTTATGTTTTTTGTTATAGGCCAGTTGCTTGATACGGCGACGACTGGCTTCATCTATGGCTTTTTTCATAGAATTAGTTTCTCTATCAGCATAGAGAATAATTTCTCCCTTAACATTACGAGCCGCTCTTCCCATGGTTTGCATCAGTGAAGTTTCACTACGTAAAAATCCTTCGCGATCAGCATCTAAGATGGCCACAAGAGTGACTTCAGGTAGGTCTAATCCTTCACGAAGCAAGTTAACACCGATTAAGACATCAAAGTCACCTAACCTAAAGTTTTTAAGTATCTCGGTTCGCTCCAGCGTCTTAATATCTGAGTGCAAATAATTAGACTTAATTCCCTGCTCAGAAAAATAGGTGTTTAAATCTTCAGCTTGTTTTTTGGTAAGCGTGTTTATAATAGAGCGCTCATGCAATTTCGCTCTCTTTTTAACCTCTAGCATGACATCATTTATCTGACTATAGTTTGTTTTCTTATCAAACACCGGCCTAATCTCTATTTCGGGATCAACTAAACCAGTTGGTCTAATTACCTGCTCAGCGACATTTTTTGCATTTTCTTTTTCAAAAATACCAGGAGTGGCAGTGGTAAATATTACTTGCCCCACTCGAGCTTCAAATTCAGGAAAGCGAAGTGGCCTATTGTCGAGCGCTGAAGGTAGTCGCCAACCATACTTAATTAAAGTCTGCTTCCTGGCCCTATCGCCATTATACATTCCTCTAATTTGAGGAACGGCAATATGGGACTCGTCTATGACAGTGAGAAAATCAGGTTTGCCGTTCTTCCAAGGAAAGTAAGCTAAAAGAGAGTCTGGCGCTTCACCGGCCAACTTGCCACTTAAATGCCGCGAGTAGTTTTCTATCCCGTGGCAGTATCCTAGCGATCTTAACATCTCCAGGTCATATCTAGTTCGGCGATTAAGTCTTTCTGCTTCTAGTAGCAGTCCTTCTTTTTTAAAATGAGCCAGCCTATCTTTTAGCTCGACTGAAATATTTTTTATTGCTTCTTCAATTTGGGGTTGCGTAGAGACAAAGTGCTTAGGCGGAAATATTACTAACTCCTTTAAGCTCTCTTTTATATTTTTAGTAGTATTATCGACTAAACTAAGATTGGCTATAGTTTGTTTTATAAGTTCTACGCGGTAAACAATGTTTTCTGACTTAGCCCGAATTTCAAAGACATCTCCCCGTACGCGAAACTCACCCCGCTTAACATCACCCCTTACCCTTTCAAACTGCATAGACACCAGTTGAGAAATCAAATCAGAGCGTACCAATTGCTGCCCCTCACTTAAAACCAGGCTAGACTTCAAGTAAGATGAAGGTAGTCCTAGGTTATAAATACAAGAAACAGAGGCAACGATAATAACATCCTTACGTGTCATAAGAGCGGTCGTAGCGCCATGACGCAATCTATCTATCTCCTCATTTATCATCGCTTCTTTATCTATATAGGTATCTGTTATTGGCAGATAAGCCTCGGGTTGATAGTAGTCATAATAGGAAACAAAATAATGAACTGCATTTTCTGGGAAAAAGTTTTTATACTCCCGGTAGAGCTGAGCCGCCAAAGCTTTGTTAGGAGCTATCACTAAAGTGGGCTTATTGTTTGCGACAATAAGATTGGCAGCAGTATAGGTTTTGCCACTCCCTGTTACCCCTAGTAGCGTCTGATAGCGCAAACCAGAAGCTAGACCCTTACTTAGGGAGGCAATCGCACTAGGCTGATCTCCTGCCGGACTATAGTTTGATTTTAGCTTAAATATATTTGACATTTGTATTGATAATTAAAAAATTTGAGACTTTGGTCCCAATGGGCTGTATGCAATTTTACATAATTGAACTAAAATAGTATAACATAAAAAGAGATAAATGGGAAGAGTGTCTTCCAATTTATCCCTTTTTTAAAAAACTGAAATAAACTGTAATTTCAAAAACTTTATCTTGACCAAACTAGGGTTTGGCGAGAGCGCATAAAGCGATTGTACTTAGTGCGCCAAACTCTTTGCTCACGCGGACTTTCTTTAACAACAATACTAATTGCTTTTTTTTGAGGACTTAAAATTGATGTAAACATATATTTTAAATTAATAATTAATAAATAAATAAATTAAACAGCTACTAAATCACGTATTACTTTAACCACCACCCCTCTTACTTCCACTTGCTTACGGTATATAGGCTTATAAGCAGTGTTGGCTGCTTGTAGTCTTATCCTTCCCTCTTCCTTGTAAAATCTTTTTAAAGTCGCTTCGTTATCATCTATAATTGCCACCACGGTATCACCATTACTAGCCCAGCTTTGTTTTCGAATTATTAGCTTATCACCACTAAATATTCCATCGCCTAACATTGAATCTCCTTTTGCCCTTAGAGCATAGAGATCGGCTATATTAAAGCGCTTGTCTTCAACTATAGCAATAGCTTCATCTTCATCCTCTATCGCCTCTATCGGCTCACCGCAAGCAATAACACCTACTAAAGGAACTGACATAGTTTCGGCTATTTTTAATTTTATAAGCTCCAAACTTCTAGCTGCTCCTTTAGTTCTTTTTAAATATCCTTTTTTAACTAAATTACTAACATGCTCATGTATGGTGGAAATAGCAGACGAGCCCATCGCTTCTTTTATCTCCTCTAGGGCCGGGGCATAACCATAATCTTTTTGGTAATTTACTATGTAGTCAAATATTTCTTTTTGTTTTTTACTTAGTATTTTCATATATCTTTTTATCTATTTCTTTCTTTTGTTTAGCTTTAAATTATTGATATTATTAGTATAACCGAAACTAAACCGAAAGGCAAGCCCTTCCCTGTGGATAAATAGATAAGGCTTATTTATAACCCTTTTAACGGTGCTCACCTATAACTTTAATTTTAAACACCACAAAGGAGTATAGGATAATAGAAGCTCTAGCCCTAATAGCCTAAAAGAGGAAATCTACCTTGCCAAAAATAAAAATTTGTGCTAAAGTTTATCTGTTAAAATTGAACTTTAAAAATCTTCCTAACTTAGTCA
>CAYIZC010000071.1:0-3578 GCA_964367805.1 uncultured Gammaproteobacteria bacterium | reverse complement strand
ATATAGAAGTATAAAAATTAATATAAACACCTTTAATAAAGTCTTTGGTAGAAATATTTTCTATAAGGTGGCCAAAGAGCTCCATTTTGGGGTTAAGTTCGCTTTTTTTAATTAAAAAAGCTGACTAATTATATGGAAGAAAACAATATTGACGAAGGTAATGGCATTGATTTTGCCAAATTACTTGAGAGAGATGAAATAACAATTCCTCAAGTAGGTGACATTATTAAATCACAAGTTATCACCGCCTCTAAATCAGAAGTGAAGTTAGACGTAGCCGGAGTCCTTATCGGTGTAGTAAGAGGACCGGAATTATACAATGAAGTCCCTGAGTACTCAGAGTTAAAGCCTGGCGACGAGGTAGACGCGGCTGTTATCGATGAAGAGAATGAAAACGGAGAATTAGAATTATCATTTAGATTAGTTGGTCAGGAAAAAGCTTGGAAAGAATTAATAGCTGCTTACAAGAATAAAGAAGTTATCAAAGTTAAGATCTCCGATGCTAATAAAGGCGGTCTTTTGGCTCGTTTTCGCCAAATTGAAGGCTTCTTACCAGTTTCACAACTAGCTCCAGAAAACTATCCTAGAATTGCTGGTGGTGATAAGAGCAGAATTTTAGAAAAATTAAAATCTTTTGTTGGTCAAGAATTTGATGTTGCGGTTATTACTTTAAATGAAGAAGATAATAAAATTATTTTCAGTGAAAAGGATGTCTGGAATAAGAGACAGAAGCCAGCGCTTGATAAGTATGACTTAGGCATGAAGGTGGATGGTAAAATTACCGCGATCACTAACTTTGGTGTATTTGTTTCCTTTGGCGAGGGAATAGAGGGTTTAATCCATATCTCTGAGTTAGCTTGGCAAAGAATAGATTCTCCTAATGAAATGTATAAGGTGGGAGACACCATTAAGGCTGAAATCATTACTATCGATGGCGCTAAGGTGTTTCTAAGTGCTAAGAAACTACTAAAAGATCCATGGCTAGAAGCTAGTGCTAAGTATAAGGTTGGTGAGCTTATTCATGGTGAGATTCTTAAAGTAAATCCTTTTGGTTTATTTGTTAAATTAGATGAAGAAATTCACGGACTTGCTCATATCAGTCAACTAGAGCTTGGAATTAAAGAAAAAATTTATGACGTCTTTACAGCCGGTGAGATAAAAGATTTTGAAATAGTAAGTATTTCACCAATAGAGCATCGTCTAGGCTTAAAGCTAGCTAGTTCTAAAAAAACTTCTAAGTCAAAAGATAAAAAAGAAGAAAAAGATGAAGTAAAGAAGGATGATAAAAAAGAAGAGGCTAAAAAAGAACCTAAAGATGGGAAGGATGATAAAAAAGAAACTAAAGAAGTAAAAGCTGAAGTAAAGGAAAAGAAGGATGATAAAAAAGAATCTAAAGACAAGAAGGCTGAAGCAAAGGCTGATAAAAAAGAAGAGCCTAAAAAAGAATCTAAAGAAGAGGCGACTGAAGTAAAAGAAAAGAAGCTAAGTAAAAAAACTACAGCTTCAAAAAAGATCGAAAAATAAAAACAAAAGCTCCTCTTTATGAGGGGCTTTTGCTAAGTTCTAAAAGAGGATAGTGTATTTATCTAAATTGCCAAAAGACTTATTTCCCCTTATAATGAAGATAATTACTCATTTAAGTATTATTCATGAAAAATTTAATTAAAAACTTTCTATTGCTGCATGGTATCTTTCTAATCATTACCGCTGTCTTTAGTGCTATAACAGAAAGCGAGCAAAATACAGAAATTGTTGGTATAAATAATTTAATTAGTCGTATAAACAATGAAGAGGTTTCGGCAATTTTAATTAGTGGCGATAAAATAGAACTTAGTATAAAGGATGAAGATAAAACAGAAATAGTTAAAAAAGAAGCAGGTGAGTCTTTCTCAGATATTATAAATAATTACCAACTGAGTCCTGATAAAATGGCTGCTGTAGAAATTAAAATAAAAGAAGAGGGCGCTTGGGATTACTTTTTAGAAAACATAATACCTTTTCTTCTGCCCTTTATTTTAATCACTGGATTCCTCTTCTTTATGATGAGAGGTATACAGGGGTCCAACTCTAAAGCAATGAGCTTTGGACAGTCAACCGCTAAAGACTTTAAGCCAGATGCTAAAAAGAAAGCAACCTTTAAAGATGTTGCGGGTGCAAAAGAAGCAAAAGAAGAGTTACAAGAAGTAGTTGACTTCCTACGTTTTCCGAAGAAGTTTCATAATTTAGGCGCTGAAATTCCACGTGGAGTGTTGCTCCTTGGTTCCCCAGGAACAGGGAAAACCTTACTAGCACGCTCAGTTGCTGGTGAGGCTGGGGTTCCATTTTTCCATATGTCTGGTTCTGAGTTTGTGGAAATGTTTGTTGGTGTGGGAGCATCGAGAGTAAGGTCTTTATTTGATAAAGCTAAAAAAAGCTCACCCTGTATTATTTTTATAGATGAAATTGACGCAGTTGGTCGTCGTCGTGGTGCTGGAGTGGGTGGTAGTCATGATGAAAGAGAACAAACCTTAAATCAAATTTTAGTAGAAATGGATGGTTTTGAGGCTACTCAAAATGTCATTGTAATTGCTGCTACTAACCGCCCTGATGTACTTGACCCAGCTTTACTTCGCCCTGGTCGTTTTGATAGACGGGTAATGATAGACTTGCCAGACTTAAAAGACAGAGAAGCAATTTTAAAAGTTCATGTTAAGAAAAAGCCACTAGCTAGCGATGTTGATCTTAAAAAAGTAGCGGAGAGAACTTCTGGATTTTCCGGAGCAGATCTAGCTAATATTTTAAATGAATCAGCTATACTGGCAGCTAGATCAAATCGTAAAGAAATTATTGGCTTAGATCTTTTTGAAGCTATAGAAAAAGTAATGATAGGTCCAGAGAGAAAAAGCAGGGTAATAAATGATAAGGAAAAAAAGATTACCGCCTACCATGAAGCTGGACATGCTTTAGTAGCTCACTTTTTACCTGAAGCAGATCCAGTTCATAAAGTATCAATTATCTCTCGTGGCTCAGCTGGAGGATATACGCTAAAAGCACCGATAGAAGATAGACATATGCACGCTAAATCAGACTTTATTTCCGAGATTGCAGTCCTTCTGGCAGGCCATTTAGTTGAAAAGCAAATCTTTAATGAGGTAACAACAGGAGCAACATCTGATTTAAGGAGAGCGACCTCACTCGCTAGACGCCTTGTTACTGACTACGGCATGAGTGATAATCTTGGTCCACGCACTTATGGTGAAAAAGAAGAGATGATATTTTTGGGAAGAGAGATTCATGAACAGCGTGATTATAGTGAAAAAGTAGCGGAAAAAATTGATGAAGAAATTAGCAGTTTTATTAGTCAAGGAATGGAAATTGCTAAAAATATAATAAGAAGTCGCAATAAAGAATTAGAAGATATTGTCGCTGCTCTTATGAAAAATGAAACCCTGGAAAAAGATGAATTTGAAAATATTGTTGGCCCTAAACCTAAACTCAAAGATGTTTTAGGTGAGGAGTTTAAGAGTAAGGAAGAGAAGAGTGCTTAATTGCTTTATTGACTAATGTCAAACTTAAGTTATACTAAAAATGTATTAATA
>CAYIZC010000070.1:0-3584 GCA_964367805.1 uncultured Gammaproteobacteria bacterium | reverse complement strand
TTAGGACATCAGGTTCTCATCCTGGAAACAGGGGTTCGATTCCCCTAGGGACTACCAATATAAAAAACAGGCTTTAACTTAGCCTGTTTTTTTTATTTATCTAAGATTGGCAACTAAACTTCTTAGCATAATCTATCATTTCCTTACTTTTACCAAATTCTGTATACATTAGGTCAGGATTAGGTATAAAGTCACAGCGCCAAAGATCTAGCCTGTCAGCATCCCAACAAGTTTGAACCGTTACATCATCACTGCTAGCATCTAAACTGTTATGCACACTAAGTGCCCTTATAAGCTGTTTGTACTGTTTATCACTTATATCTATAAGATTAGCCTCTATTAATTCATCTAATAATATTACTGCCCTTTCGCCATGCTCTGGATCATGGTCATCGTTTTCACGTCTTGCGTCATGTAAGTAAGCGAATAAAGAAATAACATCCTTATCTGCTCCATTTACTTTAGCTATTTTATGACCAAAGCTTTCCACTCTCTCCCAATGACTAGGGTCATGTAAAGAATCTGGTGCTGATATAATACCATCTAAGAAAATGGGGCTATTTATTATCCTTTTTATATTTATAGATCTTCCACTTCTTAGGTTCGCAAAAGGTAGTTTTTCTTGATATTTATTCTTAAAATCTTTTAATAATTCCTTTTCCGCTTTAGCAGGATTATCATCCTCTTTATAGTATATTGCTACATCTTTTAGCTCTTCTATTTGCCATATATACCTACCACCATAATGAGTAATGCTTTTACCCTGTCCAAATAAAATATATTGCCTTATTCTGTTTCTTAGATTTGTCTTAGCTGATCTTGCATTAGCTCTTCCAATATATAATATATTATCCTCCTCATTTTTAAAATTTACCCAATTAAAAATTAACTTATCAGCTGAGGCATCAATTTTTTTATCTGGCCAAGCTAAAGAAGCCTCACTAGCTTCTTTGAACTTTGGCATCTCCTGTTTTAGATAAACTGCAACATAGATTCCACTCTTCTTGGGTACAGCTAAAGAGCGATTAACGCTCTTAAGCAAATTTTCTACTGTATCTAAATATGTAAAATTTTCTAGCATAATATTTTAACTACTGGCAAACTATCACTTATCGCCTATCTTTTCTAAAATGATTTTTACATCATATCACAGACTAGTCTTTCTCAAAAATTAAGATAATTTATAACTAGCGTCTTAATTATCTTTCTTATAGCAATATTTTTTCAGCCTTGATGTATACATTTTCAAGCTCAGCTACTATTTCACTATCTAATCTTTCCTTTACAATACTTAAGACCTCACGATAGAGCCAAAGCTTCTTGCCCGAAGGAGATTTAAATTGAGACCAAATCTTGTCGCCACACTCTTTATATAATTCCATCATTGACTGAAGGTTATGAATCTTATCAGCTGTACAAACTAAAAGGGACTCTTTGCTGCCAATTTCTAAAGCAGCTAAATATTTTAACTTACGCTCCTCCCAGGGCATCATTTGATCATCGTCTTTATTTGGATCCTTGTCCTCACTTACCCCTTTAACAATATGAGCCACCCTGTCGCCAAAATCTCTTACTAAGTCATCATAGCAATAGCCTTTAACGTCCTCTAAAACATCGTGCAACAGTCCGGCTATAATAACATCTTCATCATCGCTATAATTACTCAGTATCCAAGCAACCGAATATGGATGGCTAATATAAGGTATCCCTAACTTCCCTTTTCTGGTCTGACCGGAGTGTAAAAGGCTAGCTAAATTAATTGCCTTGCTAATATTTTTACTTAATTTCATGCTAATATATTTTAAAATAATATAAGTAACAAAACTAGATGTATACTTAACTAGATATTATCATAGATAACATCTTTTCTCTCCACTACTATCTTCCAAGCTTTTTCCTTCGCTACTGTATAAAGCTTATAGTTAGGATTGAAACAGATAGGATTTTCAACTACATCTAACAATGGGACATCTCCCTCTGAGTCCCCCACTCCAATGGAGCCAGCTAAGCTTAGTTTTTCTTTCTCTATTACTCGCTTTATTATCCTAGACTTATCAGAGACAAGGTCTAAGTGTAATATTTCACCACTAAAATTTCCCTCAACCACTTCATACTCCCGGCCATAGACCTTATCAAAACCTAGGTCCTCACAAAAGCTTTGCACCGCTTCTTTAGGTGAATTAGAAATAGCCAGCAAGTAGTAGTTCTCTTTCTTAAGCTCGGCTATTAAATCTCTAGTGTAGCGATAGACCCTATGCTTATTATCAAGTACAACCTGTTTGGCTATATCAAGATATGACTGATAGTTAAGTCCCTTAATATTACTTCTAAAAGCTAAGATTACGGCATCTATATAATCTTCATAGGAAGCTTGTCGATTAAACCAATTTCGATAAGCTTTACTATAGAGATCTTTAGATTCTTCAGGGAATAAGCCCTCAACTACCAAAGCCTCGACTAACTCTATTAATAAGCTAGACCGAAATATAGTGCCATCGATATCAAATATAGCTATTTTAGATTTTTTC
Organism: uncultured Gammaproteobacteria bacterium; assembly: GCA_964367805.1. Lineage (GTDB taxonomy): Bacteria > Patescibacteriota > Patescibacteriia > Patescibacteriales > UBA12465 > UBA12465. Next base: position 1,056 of record CAYIZC010000070.1, on the reverse strand, counting down.
ATATTTAAATACATTTTTTTATTAATGACGAAAGTTGTTAGGACTTTGTAATTCTGGGGTTACCTAAACAAAGTATCTAAGAAAATTTCTTCCAATCTGTCAATCATTTTTTTCCAGGTAAAGGGTTCTAACATTTTGTTAGTGTCAAAAAATTCTATATTACAATCCGATTTTAATAATTCAATTATAGCCTCTTCAATTTTAACATCGTTGAAGGCAGGGACCACTCTTAGAGGTGGATAATTTTTAATAATTTCTAAAGACCCCACTATATCTGTAGTGATTAATGGTTTGTTTGTAGCTAAAGCTTGTATATTCACCATTCCAAATGGTTCGTATGTGGAGGGAACAATAACCATATCACAAGAATTATAATATTTGCCCATGTGTTTTTGTGGGACATAGCCAGTAAAAATTACATAATTTTGTAATTTATAATGATTAATCAGTCGATGTATTACCTTAATATATTGACTCTTTGTCGAGTGACCGACAATAAGTAGTTTAATATTTTTATTTATTTTAACTATTTTAGAAAGAGCTACTAATAGATAATAAAGTCCTTTTACCGGCACTATTCTACCAGCAAACAAAATTAATTTATCATCCTTTCTAACAGATAGGCTTTTTCTAATTTTTTGCCTTTCTGTAATATCTTTATTTTTAAAATCATCTAAGTTTATGCCTCCTCTAACAATATATATTTTATTAAATGGCACTTGGTATAAATCTCTTAACTCCTTTTTCATAATATTTGATTTGACCACCACGACCGAACTTCTTTCTAGGCATCGTCTCTCTAAATAAATTAAAATAGGTGCTATGAATCTACGCCTGATATCGTCTAACCAATATTCTTTCGGTTTGTTTTTTTCTATACCTGATATTGTACTTCTAGCGAAATATATTATTGGATTATTAACAATATTTTTTTTTATTAAACCAAACTCGAGTGTTTGAATGTAAAAAATATCAACTCCCTCGCTAGATATTTTTTTAAAAATCTTTTCTAATTGTTTTTTTAGGAAAAAAATATTTAAAGCAGGTATCTTAGAG
>CAYIZC010000069.1:0-3591 GCA_964367805.1 uncultured Gammaproteobacteria bacterium | reverse complement strand
TATTTAATAATTTATTTTTCTCTATCTCTTTAATATTTTTACAAAAGCTTCTGGCGGAATATCAACACTTCCCTTACCAGCGGCCATCATTTTTTTCTTACCTTTTTTTTGCTTTTCTAGTAACTTTCTTTTTCGAGTAACATCACCACCATAGAGTTTAGCGGTAACATCTTTGCGCATTGCTGATAATCTTTCCGAAGCAATAATTTGACTCCCTAAAGCTGCTTGTATTTTAACAGCAAACATTTCTCGCGACAAATTATCCTTTAAAATCTCAACCACTGCTCTGCCTTGTTTTTGCGCTTCATCACGATAAACAATAGTGGCCAAGGCCTCAATAATATCGTCTGCTACTAAAATATCCATTTTTACAACATCAGCTTTGCGATAATCTAAGTATTCATAATTAATAGAGGCAAAGCCGGAGGAAACGCTTTTCACCTTATCGTAGAAGTCAGTCAATATAGAAGCAAGGGGCATTTCATAATGAAGTACCGCCCTGCCATCTTCAGCCTCTCCTGAGATGTATTCGGTATTTTTATAGATTCCTCTTTTTTCTTGAGCTAAATTCATAATATTTCCTAAATAGGCTTTAGGAGAAATAATATCTAATCTTACCCAAGGTTCTTCTATTTTAGTAATATGGTTTTGATCAGGCAATCTTTGTGGAGTTCGGATAGTCTCCTCTGTTCCGTCTGTTTTATATATCTGATAAGCCACACTAGGAATAGTAACAATTAAATCGAGGTTATATTCTCGTCTTAATCTCTCTTGAAACACCTCAAGGTGTAGCAAGCCTAAGAAGCCACAGCGAAAACCAAAACCTAAAGCATCAGAGCGCTCTGGCTCATAGGAAAGAGCCGCGTCGTTTAATTTTAGCTTATCCATTGCCTCTCTTAACTCTTTGAAGTCATTGCCCTCCTTAGGAAATATCCCTGCAAAGACCATAGGTTTTACTTCTTTGTAGCCAGGCAAACTGGGTATCTTGGCCTCAGCTGATATTGCTGCTCCAGAAAATATAGTATCGCCAACGCGACATTCAGAAACCTCCTTAAAGCCAGTTACCACATAACCGATTTGACCAGCCTCTAGTACTCCGGTAGAAAAATATCCAGGATTAAATACTCCGCAATCTAAAACTTCGCTATCTTCACTAGCGGAAAATAATTTAATTCTATCACCTTTTTTTAAGCTACCATTAACTACCCTGATATAGGCAAGTACGCCCCGATAGGTATCATACTTAGAGTCAAAAATTAAAGAACGAGAAAACTCTTTACTGGTTTCTATTTTAGGTTCTTTAGGATATTCTCCATACTCTATTATCGCTTCTAAAATTTCTTTGACCCCTTCGCCAGTTTTTCCTGAGGCACAAAAGATTTCTTCTTCTTTACAGCCTAGTAATCTCATTATTTCTCCTTTTACTTTAGGAACATCAGCAGCTGGTAGGTCTATTTTATTTACTACCGGAATTATATTTAAATCTTGTTCTAAGGCTAGATACAGATTTGCTAAAGTTTGAGCTTGAATACCTTGGCTGGCATCAACTAAAAGCAAAGCAGTTTCAACCGCTGCTAGTGAGCGAGAAACTTCATAAGAAAAGTCCACGTGACCAGGAGTATCTATGAGGTTTAAGTCGTAGCCATTGTAATGCATGTTAACCGGAGTTAACTTAATAGTAATACCTCTTTCTCTTTCTATGTCCATACCATCTAAGACCTGATCCTTCATGTTCCTTTCCTCCACTGTGCCGGTTATCTCTAGCATTCTGTCCGCTAAAGTAGACTTGCCATGATCAATGTGGGCAATAATGGAAAAATTTCTAATTTTATTAATATTTGACATAAAAAATTATAATTAAATTCTGGCCTCCCCTTGATCCCCGGTTGAAACCTTCTTAAAGCTAAGTTTTTTCTTAAGTGAGCCCATGAAATGTTTGTACTCTTCGCTATCTAAGAGATGGCAGAAGAGAGCATAGACTAAAAGGCCTGTTACAAAAGAGCTGCTAAGCTGGATAAATACGCCACCAAACTTAGTCATATCAATAAAAGGCCAAATCAGTGATTTCATAATTTGGACACTTAGCCCAGCTGCCACAGCCGCAAAAATAAATTTTAAGCTAGACTTAACAATACGTGATAAGTCCAGAGGCCCTACTTTAACATAAAGCCAAGACCAAAGCAATAAGAAATTTATTATACTTGCAATAGAAAAAGCTAGTGCTAAGCCCGCTACCCCCAAGGATTTACCTAGGTAAACAGAGAGCACTATATTTAAAACAATAGAGACTAGACCAAAATAAAATGGAGTCTTTGAGTTATGCTTAGCGTAGTAAACTCGAGTAAGTAAAGGGATGATAGCTTGAGCAAAAAGACTTATCGCAAAAAAACCTAGTGCGTCCATGGTCATAATAGTAGAGCGCCAATCAAAGTTTCCGGTTCCATAAACCACCCTAATTATTTGGGCGCGAAGAGCAATGATTAAAATAGTAGAAGGAATTACAAAAAATAAAATTTGCCTTACGGTTTGAGAAAAATGTGTGGCTAACTTTTTATAATCATGGGCTTGTTCAGAAAGAACTGGAAAAGCAGCAATAGCAAAAGATATGCCAAAAATACCCACTGGAAAAGCTTGTAAATTATTAGCAAAGGTAAAAGCAGTAAGAGAGCCCTCGCTTAAACCTGAGGCAATTATTGTTATTACCACCAAGTTTATCTGCGAAATAGCCAAGCTCATAGTGCGCGGTATCATCATTTTTGCCAGCTTTCTTAAGCTCTTATCGCGCCAAGAGATAAACGTACTATACCTAAAACCCAAACTCCTTACGCTAGGAACTTGAATCATAAAATGCATGAAAGCTCCCAAGACAACACCCCAAGCCAAGCCCGCAATTCCCCACCACCTAACAAAGAAAATTGCTCCGATTATAATACCAAGATTATAAAATATAGGAGCTAGTGAATATATTAAAAAACGCTTAAACGACTGCAACACCCCACCCATAATTCCTGACAAGCCTAAAAATATAGGGGAAAGAAACATTATTCTGGTGAGCTTAATGGTATCAAGTTTTTGCGCGGCACTAAAACCAGGGGCGATAAGATTGGTAAGACCGGGTGCAAAAATAACACCTAAAATAGATAAGACAGCTAGACTAATTAATAGAAAATTTAAAACATTATTAACTAAAAGCCAGGCCTCTTTATTACTACTACCATCGTCACTACTATCGACATTTTTCTTCTTAATCAACTGTGTAAAAATAGGAATAAAGCCTGCTGAAAGAGCTCCTAAGACAATAAGATTAAAAATTAAATCTGGTATTCTAAAAGCCGCAAAATAAGTATCGAGCACAGAGCCAGCGCTAAACTTACCAGCTAAAATTCTGTCCCTAAACACACCTAAAACCCTTGAGGCTAGTGAGGACATAGCCACTAGTATGGCGGCTGTGGTTATACCATCAATTGATTTGCTAAAAATTTTTCGTAACATATAAAACTATCTTAAGTTCTTTTTCTGATTTTTCAAACTATTTTTGGCTTAGTAATAAATTTACACCGGAGACTATTACTAAAACTAAAAGTATATTTA
>CAYIZC010000068.1:0-3704 GCA_964367805.1 uncultured Gammaproteobacteria bacterium | reverse complement strand
CCCCTCTTATCTCATTTAATTTTTTTTGACTAGGAAACTTTTTGTCTTGTCGGTATTTCTCAAATAATAGGGAGAGCTCTGCCGCGGTAGATATGCTAGCCTTGTTTGCTTTTATAAAGGACAAGCTAGGCAGTCTAGCTATTTTTTCTTTTAACTCTTCTGAAGATGAAAGGATAATAGTGTTTTTCATATTATTCTAAATGAATAGATTTTTCAAAGTCGCCAAGTTTTTCTTTAATTTCAGGATGCTTATCTAAGTTGGGGTCTTGATTTAATAGTTTTTTAATTTCTTCTTTTGATGTTTTAAGGAAGGCATCAGGGAAGAAAGTAGCAATTTGCATTTCCATAAAACCACTTTGTAAGTGTCCGTAAATGTCACCCGCTCCTCTAAGCTTAAGATCAGTTTGAGCCAGAGTAAAGCCATCTTGGTGTTTTTCCATGGCCCTTAAACGCTCAGAGGCCTTCTCTGATGAAGTGTCTGCTTTGCTAGTAAAGAGAAGACAGTATGATTGATGTTTGCTTCTTCCCACCCTACCTCTAAATTGATGTAATTGGGCAAGACCAAATCTCTCAGCACTTTCAATAGCAATAAGTGAAGCATTGGCAATATCTACCCCCACCTCTATTATTGAAGTTGAAACTAGAATATCTATTTTTTTATCTAACATATCGGCCATAACTCTTTCCTTAGCAGGGCTAGACATTTTGCCATGGAGTAGGCCAATTTTAAGCTGTGGAAATACTTCTTCTTGTAGTCGTTTGTGCTCGGCTTTAACAGATTTTACTTCTAGGCTATCGGAGTCTTCTACTAAAGGACAAATTACAAAAGCTTGGCGGCCTTTTTTAATTTCACTCTCTATAAATTTATAAGCCTTGTCTCTTTCACTTTCCTTTGTTAACTTAGTGATTATTTCTTTTCTGCCTTGAGGCATTTCTTTTATTATAGAAAGGTCAAGGTCACCATAGATAGCTAGTGAAAGAGAGCGGGGAATAGGGGTCGCGGTCATAGATAGAAAATGAGGAATGCTTTTATCAGACTTGTTAAAATCTAATATATTTTGTCTTTGTTTTACCCCGAAGCGATGTTGTTCATCGACTATAGCTAAGGCGATGTCAGCTAGTTTATTTTTTTTATAAATTAAAGCATGGGTGCCGACAATAATGTCAGTTTCTTCACTTATCTTATCTTTCCTTGAGCCAGTTAAGAGAGCTATATTAATAGGGCTATGGCTATTTTTAAATAGTTTAGAAAGTGAGTCAAAGTGCTGACGGGCCAGGATCTCAGTTGGAGCCATAAGGACAGCCTTCTTTTTATTGAGCGCGCAATTATATAAGGCGATGGCGGCAACAACAGTCTTGCCACTACCAACATCTCCCTCTAGTAGCCTGCTCATGGGTCTCTCTTTTCCTATATCTTGTAGTATTTCCCAGGCAGTCTTTCTTTGATCATAGGTCAGTTTGTAGGGAAGTGCGGCGATGAATTTTTTAGTCTCTTTTTCATGGAAATTAATTGCAGTAGCGAGACTAGCATTTAATTCATTTTTTGTTATTTGGGACTTAAGTTGGCGAAAGAAAAGTTCAGAAAATATGTTTCTTTTCAAAGCTTCCTCTGCTTCCTGTGGAGACTTAGGGGAGTGAATCTGATATATGCTCGTTTTTAGATCTATTAAGCTAAGGCGGGTCCTTATCTCTTCTGGTAGCCAGTCTGTGAGCTTAGCGCTAAGAGGAAGGGCGCGCTTAATAAAGTTTCGAATTTGTTTTTGGCTTAATCCACTTGTGAGATGGTAGATAGGGATAAGGCCGGAGGTGTGTACTAAAGGAGCGGCTGAAATTTTTTCATACTGGGGAGAGGCGATAAGCATTTGCCCCTGTCTTTCACTGACATTTCCTGAGATAGAAATTCTATCACCTATTTTAAGGTTTTTAGCAATAAAAGGTTGATTAAACCAAACAACTTTTATAGTTTCACTATCATCAGCAATCAAGGCTTCAGTTAAACTCATTCTTTTTCCGTAACTGCGCCTAGCTTGGATAAGAATAATTTCGCCCTGTATATTAGCACTTTCCCCCACTTCTAGACTAGCAATTTCCCTTGTCTCTCTGTAGTCAAGATAGCGGAAGGGTAAATAAAAAAGAAGGTCTGAGATAGTTTCTAGACCGAGCTTTTTTAGATATGCAGCGCTTTTATCCCCTAAACGAGGTAAAACACTTACTTTGTCGCTAAGGCTTATAGACATAGCCGTTTTATATGGTGCTCCCACCAGGAATCGAACCTGGATTTCAAGATCCGCAATCTTGCGTCCTATCCGTTGAACGATGGAAGCGTGAAATTAACTAAAATTTAGCTAACAGTCTCTATCTTATTATAGTTTTAGTCTTTTCGTCAACTGTTCTGAAAGTGGTGGTTCAGTTCTTTCTAAATCTTCGTCTAGATACCTAAGTATATAATTTCTAATTTCAAGCGGATCAAGGCTGCGAAGGGGAATGGAGAGACGGGGTCTTACTGAATTTTTAAATTCTAGGTAAAGGTTTTTTACACTTTGCTTAGGCTTATAAACTACCGCAAAATGGCGGAAAACATCATAGTCATAAAAACGAGAGCCTAGTGTAATCCCCTCTGGGTCTAGCATGACGTCCACTATTCTCGGTGGTCTATTATCATTTGCAATAGTAATAGCGGTGGCAATGATAATAATAAGAGCAAATAAAAAGTTTGACTCGTAGCCTAAGAAAACTGGCACCCAGTTGCGGAAAGTAAAAAAGCAAGAAAAAAGAAGTAATACCACTAGTATCATAGCAGTGGTATACCAGGCTTTAGGTCGATTAGGAATACGATATTCTGGCACCTGCCATTTAATGTAATCTTTGTCTTTATTGGTCATATATTTGATTGACAAGGCATCTTATATTTTATATAGTAATTATAACATAAAAGTATAAAAAAGAAGAAAGTTAGTACATAGCAAAGATAGAGATATAAAAATGGAGAGGTGGCTGAGTGGCTGAAAGCGACAGGTTGCTAACCTGTTATACGTTTTTTAAGCGTATCGAGGGTTCGAATCCCTCTCTCTCCGCCAAGACAATTTAGTATTGTGCAGATCTAAAAAGCCTCGTATTTACGAGGCTTTTTAGTTAGTAATTTATAATTTAAAAATTATATTTTTATCTTTTTAGTAATTTTTTAACTAATGTAACAAACTATTATTGCCCTGCTAAAACATGTTGGATGGAGATAAGGTTTTCAGCCTTAGAACAATTATTTACCCATTTAATGTTTTGCTTGGGAATAATGCTGTATCTATTTATTATAATAGTGTTTATTATTCTAGCTTACATTCTGTTACTGGAGTTAATTAGAGTTTTTAAATCGGATAAAGAATAAGGAAAGAAATTAGCTTAAGCTCTAAGGAAGTCTAAAACAGACTTCCTTTTTTTATTTTCAAAAGTCTATAAAAATAAGCTCAAGTCACCTAAAGGCGGGCCTAATATTTTTTATAATGCTTGACATTTGTAATTAAAAATGACATAATATTTTGTAAACTGGAACTTTAAGAAATAAGTTTATTTGGATAATTGCTAAAAATTGCTATTTAAAATAGGAATTTTTAGCAATTATCCGAATTATTAACTTAAAAGATTATTGAAATGAAAAAAGTAATTGCATTTTTAAGATCATCAATCTCTAATTCAAGAAACGACTTAGA
>CAYIZC010000067.1:0-3738 GCA_964367805.1 uncultured Gammaproteobacteria bacterium | reverse complement strand
AAAAAATACACTTTTTTCCATGATTTATTTTTTTTATATATTTATTCTTGTTTAATTTTTAAGGAACTATTATAGTTGAGATATTATCGCATAATTTGCTTGTTTTTGTCAAGATAACGAAAAAAGTTAATTTTTATCTAGTTTTGAAACTAAAGTATAGTAAAGATAAGGATAAAAGCCCCTTACTCAGTTGACTAAAATGTAATTTTAAAGTAATATTAAGAAATACTAAAGTATATTTTATTTAATTTTATAATAATTTTTCATGAATATTACCGAATTAGCCAGAATTTTAAGAATAAGTCCTCAAGAGTTGCGCGATATGTTGCCGGAACTCGGTTTTTCTATTGGTCAAAAAGCTATTAAAGTGGATAATAACACAGCCAAGAAGATTACTCGCAATTGGCCCGCTCTAAGAAGACAATGGGAGCAGAAGAAGATGGCAGAAACTATAAAAAAACAGGACGAGGTTTTACCCAAAGAGATTAAAAAAATTAGTGTTCCTAGAACTTTAAGTGTTAGAAACTATGCAGAAATTGCCGGCATTCCTGTAAATAGAGTTTTAGCAGAGCTTATGAAAAATGGAGTATTTACTTCAATTAATGAAAAAATAGACTACGACACAGCCGCCATTATTGGAGAAAGCTTAAAACTGGATGTAAGTTTAGCTAAAGAATCTCCTCAAGAAGAAACTGAAAAAGAAAAACTAACAGAAATACTTGAAAAGGAGGAAGATGAGGACTTAGTTGAAAGGCCACCTGTTATTGTTGTAATGGGTCACGTTGATCATGGTAAAACTAAATTACTCGACTCTATTCGTAAAACTAATATTACTGCTGGAGAGGCCGGGGGCATAACTCAGCATATGGGAGCCTATCAAGTAAATCGTAAGGATCATACCCTTACTTTCATTGACACTCCTGGTCACGAAGCTTTTACCGCTATGCGTAGCCGTGGTGCAAAAGTAGCAGATATTGCAATACTTGTGGTTGCAGCTGATGATGGTGTTAAGCAACAAACTGTAGAAGCCTTTCGTATTATAGAGGCCTCTAAAATTCCTTTCATTGTCGCTATTAATAAAATTGATAAAGAGGTGGCGGATGTAAATAGAGTAAAACAAGAACTATCAACTAAGTTAAATATCACTCCCGAGGATTGGGGCGGTAAAACAATTTGCGTGCCCATATCAGCTTTAAATGGAACTGGAATAGAGGAATTATTAGATATGGTTTTACTAGTTTCAGAAACTGAGTCTGGTGAGCTTAAAGCTAATCCAGAGGCAGAGGCTGTGGGAACAGTGATAGAATCTAACATTGATAAAGGGGCAGGACCACTGGCCACTATTTTAGTACAAAACGGAACTTTAAGAATTGGCGATCAACTTTGCTTCAATGGCATAGTCTATGGCAAAGTGAAGGCTCTTAAAAACTACAAAGGTGAGGATGTAAAAACTGTAGAACCCTCGGCTCCAGCCAAGATTGTTGGTCTAAAGATTTCTCCAACAGTGGGGGATATGCTTTCTGTAGGAGAGGGTCAAAGACTTAAAATTAGAAAAATTAAATCTAGCGCTAAAGAGCCTGATATTATTTCACTAAGTGCAGATGAGGACAGTGAGAATAAGATTCCTTCGGTTAATTTAGTAATTAAATCTGACTACTTAGGATCATCTGAAGCTATAGAAGAGTCATTACTTAAATTAAATAGCGATAGAGTAAAAGTTCGTATTATTCAAAAAGGTTTAGGCTATATTACTGAAGGTGATGTAAAAAGAGCCGAAGATTCAGGTGCTAAAATTCTTGGCTTTAACGTTAAGATGTCACCGCAAGTAGAAGACTTAATTAGAGAAAGAAAAGTTATTGTACAAATATTTTCCATCATCTATGACTTAATTGAGTACGTCAAAGAAGATATGAAGCTTTTAATTAAACCAGAAATAAGGCGAGTGGATCTTGGTAGATTGAAGGTTTTAGCAATCTTTAGAACGGACACTAAGAGTCAAATTGTTGGCGGTAAAGTTTTAGATGGAGAACTTAGAAATGAAAGCTTGCTCGAGGTATGGCGTGGTGATGCTTTAGTTACCGAAGGTAAGCTAGCTCGTCTTCAGGCAGGAAAGCAGGATGTGAAAACTGTAGAAAAAGATAATGAGGCGGGTATAATGTATGAGGGTAGACCAGAGATAGAGGTGGGTGATATTTTAGTTTCCCATATTGATGAAGAAGTAGCTTATCAAGATTAATTATGGCAAAAATAGACAGGATAAATGAATTAATTCAATCAGAGCTTGCAAACGCCCTAGCGCGTGAAGCTATACTTGAGGATGCTTTAATTACCATCACTTATGTTGAATGCTCAAGTGATTTAAAACAAGCAAGAATTGGAGTATCAGTCTTGCCTGACCGTTTAGCGGGCACTGCTTTGCGCAAGTTAAAAGCTAAAACTCACACTTTATTAGCAGGGGCAAAAAATAGAATGAAGCTTAGAAGGTTGCCTAAATTTACCTGGGAGTTTGATGCTACTGAAAGAGAGGCTGAAAAAATTGAAAAATTAATCGCCTCTGTTAAGGATTAAATAGTGGCCAAAATATACATATATTTAAAATTGCTCTAAAGTCCAGTTCACTGGACTTTTTTTGATATTTATAATAAAGTGTTATGTTATGAATTTAGAAAATAAGTTTAACTTAGCCTATAAAAAGCTCCTAGGAGCCCAAAAAGTTTTGCTAATAGGGCACACTTCTCCGGACCCAGATGCGCTGTCATCTATTGGGGCTGTTTTAGAATTACTTGAAGAAAATAAAATAGATTTTGTCGCCTACGCCCAAGATAAGATAGATGGTCTATATGACTTTATTCCCCATGAGGCTAAGGTTTTAAGTGAAAAACCAGAAAGCATAAAAAATTTTGATGTGATTGTTGTTTTAGACTGTGGCTCAATTTCTCGAACAGCCTTGGAAGCGGAGATAAGAGAACTTATAAAATTTAAAAAAGATCAGAACTTGTCTAAGCCGTATATAATTGAATTCGATCATCACGAGCACCAAGAGTCCTATGCTGATTTAGAAGTGAGGCTTCCAGACAGGGCCTCAACAACAGAAATTATTTATGAATTTTTTAGGGCAAATGATAAAAAGATAAATAAAGTAATAGCTAGCTGCATATTGATTGGTCTTATGTCTGATACTGGTCATTTTGTGCATCCTAATTCATCTTCAAAGGCCCTAGAGGTGTCCTCGCAAATGTTGCTTTGTGGCGCTTCACTAAAAAAAATTAGCAATTATATAAAAGGGGAGAACACACTAGCTGCTCTTAAAATTTGGGGCAAGGTGCTAAGCACATTAAAGGTGGACCCAGAGACTAAATTTGCCTTCGTTGCCTTAAGCGAAGAAGATCTTTTAGAGTTTCAGGCAGAAAAAGAGAGTGGTGCTATCCACTCCATTTTTTCTGATATTGTATCTTTTATTAGCTATCTAGCTGGGGTAAGTGTTGCCCTTCTTCTGCGAGAAGAGAAAGGTAGGGTTAAGGGTAGTCTCAGAGCAAATAATTCTAGCATAGATGTTTCAAATTTAGCCGCTTTATTTGGTGGTGGCGGACACAAAAGGGCAGCGGGTTTTAGTTTGGAAGGAAAATTAAAGAAAACAAAAAATGGCTGGAGTGTTCTTAGTTTAAAGTAGAAATTTAATTTAATTTTTTTTGGTTTTTCAATCTCCACTCTTTAATTTTTTTATGATCACCAGATAAT
>CAYIZC010000066.1:0-3847 GCA_964367805.1 uncultured Gammaproteobacteria bacterium | reverse complement strand
TATCAAAAGAATAGAATTATTGATTTTATTAGTCCTGGAGGAAGTAGTCTTGAGTCAGGTTGGAATATTTCCCAGTCTATAATTGCAATTGGTTCTGGGGGCTTAGTAGGGAAGGGTGTTGGCCTTGGTTCACAGTCGCAATTAAAATTTTTACCAGAGGCCCAAAATGACTTTATTTTTGCTGTTATTTCTGAAGAATTGGGATTTTTAGGGGTGGTTTTAGTCTTGTCCCTCTACTCGCTTCTCTTTTGGCGGGTTTTTCGGGTCATAGGTAAAACTAACAATGATTTTGCCATTTACTTCCTAATTGGATCCATGGGCTTGATTTTTATTCAAATGTTTATTAATATTGGTATGAACCTAGGTATTATGCCTGTGGTTGGATTATCTTTACCTTTTATCAGTTATGGGGGCAGCTCTTTGTTGTCACTTATGATAGTTATGGGTATAATGCAAAATATCTTAATAAAAACAAAAACTAGTTATTAAAATTATGGAACTAAAATTAAAAGCACAAAAACGTAAAGCAAAAGAAAATATAGGGGCAGATGAACTAGCCGCTGTTGTCTATGGCAAGGGGCTTGAGACACAAGCCTTAAAGTTAAATAGATCAGAATTTAATAAGGTTTTTAATATTGCTGGTGAGTCTAACTTAATTGAAATAGATTTAGATGGTACTAAAACTAAAACTATTGTTAAAGAGATTCAAAACCATCCTGTTAAAGATTGGATAAGACATGTTGACTTCTATCAAGTTAACATGGACGAGGTAATTGATGCTGAAATTCCACTACACTTTATTGGTGAATCAGAGGCAGTTAAATTACTGGGAGGAATTTTGATTAAAGAAGTTAATGATTTAAGTGTAGAGTGTTTACCTGGTGACCTTATTAACAATATTGATGTTGATATTTCCGTACTTAAAACTATCGATGATGTAATTAGGGTGAAGGACTTAAATGTTCCTAAGACTATGACATCATTGTTAGATGATGAAACTATTGTTGCTATGATTGCTCAAGCTAAGGAAGAAGAGGAGCCAGAGCCAGAGGAGACAGAAGAAGGTGAGGCTGGCGAAGAAGGAAAGGAAGGAAAAGATGGAAAGGAAGGAAAAGAAGGTGAAGCTAAAGACGATAAAGATAAGGATGGCGCTGATAAGAAAGCTAAGGAAGGCGCTGGAGAGCAAAAGAAATAAGTACGCCTATAAGTTATTGAAGTAAAAAAAAGCTCCTTAGGGAGCTTTTTTTGTATCTAAATTATGAAGTAGGTCTTAGGCAGAGAGAGTGCTATTACTTTACTTTGACAATAAAAAAGCGAATTCTTTTTGAGTAATCATTTAAGAAGAAAGACTTGTAGTTTATGTTTGTTAGAGTGGAGCTTGCAAGTGCCTCTATGCTTTTCTTTTGCTGGGGGTTTATTTCGCAAATTAACAGAAAATTGGAAATAGCTTTAGAGTTAATTTGCTTAAAAAGGTCTCTATAATGTCTTAAGCCCGAGTCTTTGCTAAGTAAGGCTAATTTAGGTTCACGGCTAATGCTAGGCTCATGGCGCCACTCTCGCTTACTTAGGTAGGGAAGATTAGCACAGATGACTAATTTTTTATCCCTGTCGTTTAAAATATTATCAGGAATGCTCTTAAGGAGCTTAGATTTGTAGCTTGTAATATCAGACTTAAAGCCATGATCTAAAATATTTCTTTGGGCAAGCTTTAGAGCAGGGCCTGATATGTCTGAGGCGATAAATTTATATAGGGAGTAATACTTCTTATGACTTTTTTTTAAAGCGTCTGCTAAAGAGATAATAATAGCTCCTGAGCCAGTGCCTATATCTAAAAAATTAAAGGGCGTGCCTTCATCTTTTGTGTTTACATAGTCTAAGATATAATCTATCATTTGCTCTGTTTCAGGGCGGGGAACTAATGTCTTTTTATTAACTTTAAAACTTAAGTTATAGAAATCTTTTTTCCCTAGCAGGTAGGCTAGGGGATAATTTTTAAGTCTTTTTTTCTCCAGATTTTTAAATTTTTTTAAAACACTGGGTAGAATTTCTAAGTTGGGTGAACTTATAACTTGCTCGCGGGAAATATTTAAAATTTGAGCCGCAATTAGCTCTGAATCTAGAAGGGGTATTTTTGAGCTATAAATTAAATCTTTAAGCTTCATTTTCATTTTGTGCTTTATTTGAGAATGCTTTTAGGGATATTATAATATCTTCTATATCTCCTTCCATGATTAAGTTAATGTTGTGCCAAGACTTGTTAATTCTATGATCTGTCACTCGGTCTTGAGAAAAGTTATAGGTCCTTACCTTATCTGATCTATCGCCAGAGCCGACTTGATCTTTTCTTTCGCTAGACTCTTTTTCCAGACGCTCTTCTTCTTGACGCGCAAAAAGACGAGAACGTAGCACTTTAAGAGCTTTCTCTTTATTTTGATGTTGTGATTTTTGATCCTGACAACTAACGGTAATGCCAGTTTCAAGGTGAGTGATACGAATAGCAGAGTAGGTGGTATTTACACTTTGGCCACCAGGACCAGAGGAGCAAAAAGTATCAATACGAATATCATTAGCTTTTATTTCAATATCAATGTCATCAGCCTCGGGTAAAACAACTACAGTGGCCGTTGAGGTGTGCACTCGTCCTTGTTTTTCAGTTTCAGGCACTCTTTGCACGCGGTGAGTCCCAGCCTCTAGTTTTAGCAAGCCATATGAACCCTCACCTTTAACGCCAAAGATTATCTCTTTATAACCACCAACACCAATAGGGTTAGTATTAATAAGTTCCACCTTCCAGCCACGCTCTTCACAGTAGTGAGAATACATTCTGAAAAGGTCACCAGCAAAAATTGCAGCCTCATCACCACCAGTACCAGCTCTTATTTCAAAAATTGCATTTTTTTTATCATTAGGGCTTTTCGGATTAATCTCTTCTTCTAGTTCTGCCTTTAGCTTAATTTCTAATTTCTCTAAGTCACTCAACTCTTCTTGGGCTAGGGCATGCATACTTTCGTCCTCTTCACTGGAGATAAGCTCTTTAGTTTCAGCAATTCTTTTAGTAGTTTCCTCTAGCTTATCTATTAAATCTAGTATCTTTTTTAAAGCAGAATGCTCTTGGGACAGCTTAACAACCAAATCTCTATCACTTAGAGTTTTAGGGTCAGATAGCTGGCTCTCAAGTTCGGCAAATTTTTCTCTTATTTCTTTGTACATAAAGTTATTTTATAATAAAAAAACAATCTCTATATAATCTTAGCAAATAATGCTAAAAAATTAAATCAGAGATTGTTTTCTAAAGAGTTTTGTTATTTTTTGTTGAATTTTACCTGAGCGATGCGTTTTATATCCTTAGTCTTAACAACAACTTCCTTTTTCTTTCTCTCAGCACTGCGCTTAGCACGCTTAGCTTTCTTGCCTGGTTTATCACTATCTGAACCAGCCTTAAGCTTAGCCTCAAATTTCTCAACACGACGAGCACTGTCAACTAGCTTTTGCTTACCAGTGTAGAAGGGGTGACAAACTGAACAAAGCTCAACTTTAATTTCTTTAGCTGTTGAGCCACTAAGAAAAGTATTACCGCAAACGCAGCTAACTTTACACTCTGTATTATATTTTGGATGTATATCTTTTTTCATACAAATAAAAAAATCTTATTAAATTTAATAAAATTTAAGTTTCTCTATTATTTTAATCATTAATATTAATATAATGCTAACATGGCTTTAAAATTAAAGCAATAGCTGTTATAATTTAAAAAGTTAAAACTTAAACAAAATATGGCCAAAATTTCAAATATTGCTAAAAATACTTCATATTTAACCTTAGCCTTGATATTACAAAAGATTATATC
>CAYIZC010000065.1:0-3856 GCA_964367805.1 uncultured Gammaproteobacteria bacterium | reverse complement strand
TCACTGCCCAAAGACAGCTCTATAACCAGCAAGAAAGTAAGTTAAATGAGCTAAAAATTATAAATAGTGTTTATGCTAAAATCTTACCAGCTGATTTAGATAAGTTTAATAAAGTTTTACCCAGTGAATACGTCAAAGAAACTCTATATGGAGAAATGGAAGAAATTATTACTCGTGACGGCTACATTCTTTCCTCAGTTACAATAACGGGTGATGAAGAAGAGGAGAAAGGTACTAAGCGAGGAACAATTGAAGATGAGGATATAGTTGTACTTGATCCTAGTATAGCTAAAACTAATTTTACACTCGAGATAGAGGCAATAGATTATCGTGGTTTAAAAAAGATAATTAGTAGTCTGGAAGCAAGCTCACGTTTATTTGATATTGAGATGATTACCTTTTCCCAAGAAGATTTAAGTGCTTCACTTACCGCTAACACCTACTACTATCAAGATAAGGCTTTAAAATAAAAATATGAATAATAAGTTTTCAGCCACATTTTATACTTTATCGGGAATTATTTTTATAGCTGCCTTGGGTCTGCTCTTTTTCCGACAAACATTTATCGACTATTATCGTGTTGAGTCAGGAGTTACAAAAACAGAAATAATAGTCACTAAGCTTCCTCCACAAGAAAAAATTATTAACACTGAGATAGTAAGTGGAGAAATTCTAGGCTCTCTATCTGCCCAGGTAAAAGTATTTTCTTTTGATGAGATTTGTGGTGATAGTATCTATGCACCAGCCGCCTGTCGAGTTGGAAATGTTAATCCCTTTTTAAAAAAATAGACTTTAAATACTTTTTAATGTTAAACGATAAAGACAAAAAGCTTTTAAAGCTTCTGGAGGCCGAGGGCCTTATAAGTTCCGAAAAGCTAAGCACAATAGAGCAGGAGGTAGTAGAAAAAGGCGTAAGCCTTAGTGTTTTTTTAGTCGACAATAAGATTACTAATGAGGAAAAAATAACCGAGCTTTCTGCTCAGATTATTGGACTGCCTTATGCCAGTCTACTTGAAAGCGACATACCCGATAATGTTTTAAAATTTTTACCAGAAGAGATAGCTCAAACCTATCGTATAATTTGTTTTTTCAAAGACGATAAATTGGCGAAAGTTGGCATGTTGGAACCCAATCTAAAAGCCATGGAGGCGGTCAATTTTTTAACGACCGAGCAGAAGCTAAAAGTTGAGTATTATTTAATTTCTCCTAGTAGTTTTAAAAGAGCTTTTAAAAATTACCAGAAGATGGAAGAGGAGATTTCCTCTGCTCTTAAAATTAAAGCTAAAGAAGATGGCGATGATTTAATCGAGGTTGACACTTCGCGAGATGATCTAAGTTCTAATGAAATAAATAGTGCCCCAGTTTCTCGTATAGTGGCAGTTATTATTCGTCATGCAGTGGAAGCCAGGGCTTCTGATATACACGTTGAGCCTTATGCTAAAGAGAGTCGAGTGCGTTATCGTATAGATGGAATACTGCACACCTCACTGTCTTTGCCTAAAAATATTCATGCTGCTGTTGTGGCTCGTATTAAGGTTTTAGCCAAGTTAAAACTGGATGAAACTAGAGTCCCTCAAGATGGTCGTATTCGCCTTATCGTTAACAGCAGAGAAATTGACTTTCGTGTTTCTACTTTACCTCTCTCTAGTCAAGAGAAGGTAGTAATGAGAATTTTAGATACTTCAGGTAGTGTGCGCACGCTAGAGGATTTAGGTTTTAATAATTTGGCTCTTGATCGTATGAAAGAGGGTTTAAAGAAAACTAGCGGCATGGTGCTTGTTACTGGTCCAACGGGAAGTGGTAAGACTACTACCTTGTATTCCATGTTAAATATTTTAAATAAGGAGGGAGTAAATATCTCCACGCTAGAGGATCCGATAGAGTATGAAATTAAAGGTATTAACCAATCACAGGTAAGACCTAGGATAGGTTTTAGTTTTGCCAACGGACTAAGATCTCTTTTGCGTCAGGATCCGGATATTATCATGGTGGGTGAAATTCGTGATGAGGAAACTGCCGAGCTTTCCATTCACGCTTCTTTAACTGGTCACTTAGTTTTGTCCACGCTCCATACCAATGATGCCGTTGGTGCGGTTTTACGTTTATTAGACATGAGAGCAGAAAGATTCTTATTGGCTTCAACTTTAAAGACAGTGGTAGCGCAAAGATTAGCGCGTCGTCTTTGTATTCATTGTAAAAAAGAAATTAAGCTTGCTGAGGATGCTAAGGCAGAAATTAGGGAAGAGATTGCGGCTATACCTTCTAAAATACTTTTAAATGAACTAAGAGATTTCACCACGCTAGAGGAAATGTTTAACCAGTATAAAATATATCAGGCCGTTGGTTGTGAACGTTGTGAAAACACTGGCTATGCCGGACGTGTTTCTATTTCGGAAGTAATAGATATAAACGAAGAGCTCCAAGAAATTATAAATGCTGGTACTAAAATTTTAAATGAAGATGCGGTTAGGGAAACTGAAGAGTTTATTTCTATTAAGCAAGATGGTATGATTAAAGTCTTGCAAGGTATGACTAATCTTGAAGAAATTTATCGTATAATAGAAAGCTAGTATGGCTATATTTAAATACATTGCTAACACTTCTGAGGGACGGCGTAAAAGCGGTCAAATGGTTGGTGTAAATGAAGGTGACGTTTTGTCTCGCTTAGAGCAAAGCGATCTTGAACCAATAACAGTAGAAAACATCACTGATACTTCGGAGGGCAGGCTACTGCGCTTTATTGCGCCTATTAAAACCAAGGAGATGGTTATTTTTACCCGTCAGTTTTCAGTAATGATCTCTGCTAATGTGACCGTGGTTGAGTCTTTGCGTATTTTAGTTGATCAAACAAAAAACATATCTTTGCAAAATATGATAGCAGAGATTGCTTTTGAAGTTGACAGTGGCTCGCTTCTTTCCGATGCTTTCTCTAAGCGTCCTAAAGTTTTTTCTAATTTCTTTGTAAATATTATTCGCTCGGGTGAGACCTCAGGAAAATTAGATGAGGTGCTAGATTATTTAGCTGATGAGATGGAGCAAAACCATGACATGGTAGCGAAAATCAAAGGTGCGATGATATACCCAGTTTTTATTGTCATTGGTTTAATCGCCGTTGGTATTGTTTTAATGGTTTACGTTATTCCTAATTTAACCGAAATTTTAACTGAGTCAGGCGGAGAGTTGCCACTTTCAACTCGGATAGTAGTTTCTACCTCCAACTTCATGCAAGAGTATCTTTGGTTAATAGGACTTATTGCACTTGGAATAGGAGCCCTTATCTACTACGCCTCTAAAACCTCAGCCGGCAAAAAGTTTATTGATTTAAGTAAACTGCGCCTACCTATATTTGGTCCTCTTTTTAAATACATTTATTTAATGCGCTTTACCAGGTCTCTTTCAACTCTTATTAAAGGTGGTGTCACCATTACCGACAGTCTAGCCATTACCGCCGATGTGGTGGGTAATGTAATATATAAAGAAATAATAGAAGACACACTCGAGTCTATCAATGATGGTAATCCCATTTATTATGAGATGAGTAAAAGTAAAGATGTCCCTAAAATGGTTTCTCAGATGATATCTGTTGGTGAGAGAACGGGTAAGTTAGATGTGGTCTTAGATAAAGTTACCGAGTTCTATGGTCGTGAGTCAGAGAACATGTTAAATAATTTGAGTAAATTAATGGAGCCCATTATCATGGTTATTATGGGCATAGGTGTAGGTATTATGGTAGCTGCTGTTATTATGCCTATGTATAATATGGCCAGTCAGTTTTAGTAATTAACTAGATATACGCTTTGCCTATTGTAGTCTATTTATTTATTTGCTATAATTTCAATATAAGAAAATAATTTAT
>CAYIZC010000064.1:0-3878 GCA_964367805.1 uncultured Gammaproteobacteria bacterium | reverse complement strand
AGCTATGTGTAAAATTAAAAACATAAATTTTTTAAAATTTAATAATTACTTTTCTTTTTTTATTATCTAAGAAACAGTTAATGTTATGTCTTCGCTCTTAACTGTTTCACCCTCCCAAGTTTTTAGTTCAGCATATATTTTATATACACCCGCATCTTCGGGAGCATTTTTCCAATAGACTGAGAAATTAGCGCCACTTAAATTATCGATATCGGCCAACATTTTTATATCACTCTCGTCCTTTGAAGCAACAAAAACTAAAAGTCTAGAAGCATTTTGGGGATTATCAATATTTAAAGACACCTCCAAAGGAAAGTCTATTTCATTTATAGCTACTCCACTGTTAGGCGAGACTATAGAAACTGAACTCTTAAGCAAAGTCTCGCTAGTTTTATTTTTTAGATTTATATCGACACTGCTTTCTGAGCAATTATTTACATCATCACAAACTCTCACCATTATACTATGGTAACCTTTTTTAAGAGGCGGCAGAACTTTATTAACTAAAGTTTCATTTTGAGATCCACTATACCAGAGACCTCCGTTGATAAAATAATTAATATTAGCAATGCCTCGTTTTGCCTCTGCCTTAATTTCAATCATCAAATTATCATCATTTATATTTTGTCCATCTTGAGGACTAATTATTTCTATACTAGGTTTATTTTCATCATTGTAAAGATTTTCAAAATCTTTTAATAATTTTGTGGTGGTTGAGTTTTTTTCTGCCCAAGCTGTTACAGCACCTTCCCAAGCCTCAAATTGAGAATCTTTTTTCGAAGATTCTGAAAATTCAGCTAAAGGATCATTTTTATCAATGTAGTATAAAATAGAATGATGCTCTATGGCAGAGATTTCTGAAACCAACTCGGGAGGTGTTAAGCTAGTGGCTAGCTGCCCAGTAGAGCTATCTATTTTAATTTTGGTTTCAGGTAGCTTACCATCGATAATATCCTTTCCTGTTTCATAATTATCTGGTTTTTTAAATTCCTCTATTGGGGTGTCGCCTAGAACCCTCTTCATAAATTCTTGCCAAATTGGCGCAGCCACCACACTGCCATCAGCCGCCCCCTTCATTTCTTTATTATCAGTATTTCCCACCCAAACTCCAGTTATAATAGAAGGGGTATAACCAACTGTCCAGGCATCACGATAATTATTAGTAGTTCCGGTTTTAGCAGCTACCGGCCTATTACCCAGGGTTAAACTATTATTAGTACCGAAGGTAAATGCTCTGGCGGAATTATCTGATAAAATACTATTTATCATTCTAGCTGCTTGTGGGTCTAAGACATCCTTTTCCTCAGATTTGTATTCTTCAATTATGTTTCCGTTTTTATCTTCTATTCTTAATATACTGACAATGTTATTTACCTTTCCATCCCGAGCGAAGATGCTATAAGCATTAACATGCTCCAGTAAGGTCACCTCGGCTCCACCTAGGACAAGAGCTAGCCCAAAACGATCCCTAGGGTACAAAGTTGTATACCCCGCCTCCTCGGCCAAATTTAGAACATTATCTATACCCGCTAAGTATAAGGTTTTAACAGCTGGAATATTAAGCGAACCAGCTAAAGCTTTCCTCAGATTAACTGGTCCATTTTGCTTTAAATTATAGTTACGGGGAATATAATCATCTCCTGAACCACCAAAATTTGTTGTAACATCGTATAAAATAGTATCAGGGGTGTATCCTTTTTCAAACAAGGCCGCATAAGCCAGTGGCTTAAGCGACGAGCCTGGTTGACGGGGACGAAGAGAGACGTTTACTTGCCCATCTATTTCTTCAGAGAAGAAATTTCTTGATCCCACCATAGCTAAGACTTGCCCAGTTTTAGGATCAAGAGAAACAAGGGAAGCGTTGTTTGCATCATATTTACTTAAATAATTCTCAGTTTTCTCAGCCATCACTTCTTCCGCTATTTTTTGTTTATATAAATCAAGGGTGGTATAAATTTGTAAACCTTCTTGTTCTATCATCTTTTCACCATATTTTTCTGATAGAATATTTCGTATATACATCACAAAATGTGGTGCGGTTATGTTAGTTTCTGGTCCAGCAAACTCTATCGTCTCTTCCTTGGCAAGATCTGCCTCATCTTTTTCAATATAACCCTGCTCAGCCATTAATTTAATAACATAATCCTTGCGTCCTAGGAGAAGTTCTTTATTTGGCCCATAAGGAGAATATCTACTTGGCGACTGAACTAAGGCAGCTAAAAGAGCTGATTCAGCAATACTAATATCTTTAGCGTGCTTATCAAAATATTTTAAACTAGCCGCTTCTATGCCATAGGCATTTGAACCATAAGGAATTTCATTTAAATACATTTGCAGTATCTCATCTTTATTAAACTTTTGTTCCAGTCTATAGGCCATCACCACTTCTTTAATTTTACGAGTTATTTTTTTCTCTGGTGTTAAAACGGCATTTTTAATAAATTGTTGCGTTAGAGTTGATCCTCCAGCTCGACGATTATAAATTACATTAGTAATAGCGGTTCTTATCATCGCAAAAACTGAAAAGCCACCGTGGTTGTAAAAATTCTTATCCTCTATAGAAACAGAGGCATATTTAACATGGTCGGGTAAATCATCTAAAGATATCATCGTCCTTTTCTCATCACCATGAATTTCATATAATATGTTTTCACCAGTTCTATCATATATTTTAGTACTTTGTGTAATCTCACGTTCTAACAATTGATTAGGATTAGGTAGATCACGAGAAACCCAGGCAACATAAGTAATAACCACCACAAGAGTGGCCAAAGCTAACCAAAGTAAAGCTAAAAAAATCTTTTTTTTGTTAAAAAGTTCTTTTTTCTTGCCAGTTTTTTTATAGGAAGTGCTAACTACCTGGTTTTTCCAAGAATCTTGTTTTCTGTGCTTATTTAATTTATTTGCCATACTATTTATTTCTTCCTTTATTATCTATATATTATAGTAAATTATTAAATAATAATCTATACTATAAATATAGCATGTTTATATGAAAAATATTAAAAGCCCAGCTAATAAATATATTAAAGACTTAGTAAGTCTTAAAAAAAGCGCTAAAAGAAAAGAAGCGGCTGTTTTTTTAATAGACGGAAAAAGAGAAATAGAAGAAGCAATCGCCGCAAACACAGAAATAGAGCAAATATTTATTTGCCCAGACTTAATAAATAAAAAATCTGAATTAATAGATAATTTTAGCAAAGATCTAATAAGTTTAGTTTCAATGCCAGTTTTTAAAAAGTTAAGCTATAAGAGTAAGCCTGATGGCTACTTAGCTTTAGCTAAAAAATCAAACAAATCACTTAAAAATATAGAGTTGAAAGATGACGATATAATTTTAGTTCTTGAAAATGTAGAAAAACCAGGCAACATAGGGGCGATTATAAGAACTGCTTGTGCCGCTGGAGTAAACAATATAATCTTAAGTGAAAATCAAACAGATCTTTATAACCCCAACACAATACGAGCTAGCGAAGGTTTAATTTTTAGACTAAATATTATCGAAAGTACAAACGAGAAAACTTTTAACTGGCTTTTAAAAAATAAAGTTAAGATATATGGAGCAGCGACAGAAAAGAGTGACTTATACACAAAAGTGGATTATAAAAATAAGTCAGCTTTAGTTTTTGGCTCTGAATCAAAAGGTTTGAGTAATTTTTGGCTTAATAATTGTGATAAGCTAATTAAAATTCCCATGAACACGAATGTTGACTCTTTAAATGTTTCTGTTTCCTTAGCTGTTATAGTCTATGAAGTTTTAAGACAAAAAGAATAGTTTGACAATTGACTTATTTTCTATTAATATAAGACAAGAATTAAAGTTTTTGCGCCCATAGTTCAATGGATAGAACACCAGCCTTCTAAGCTGGCTATGGGGG
>CAYIZC010000063.1:0-3928 GCA_964367805.1 uncultured Gammaproteobacteria bacterium | reverse complement strand
AGCTTATATAAAGCTATTAGCTTATCTTAAGTTTGCCGTTTTAATCTTTAATAGAGAGTCATTCTTCCTTGGCTCTTTGCCTAAGTTAGTAGGTGGGTAGATGACTTAAGTTTTTAAAAGAGGGAAGCCAGAGGCGCTAAATTTGATCTTTAAATAAGCTCTATTTTTCCCTCCATTCTTCCCCCTTATTTTCTCCTATAGCAAGCATCTTTATGTCTCTTTTTTATCTTCATATTTCTTGCTTTTGTTGCTTGTGTGTGATAATATAATTTTAGTTTAAAAAGCATAAAGAGTGAAAACGGGTGTAATTTTCCCGTTATTTTTGTTAAATGAAATGTCTGCAAATATAGTAAAAAAATTTAAGAATAAGCAAGCTTTAGATCGTTTAAAAAAACGGGATAGGGAGGCTTTTACTAAAGCCTACGATGAGAATATTTCTGACATTTATCGCTTTGTTTATTATAAGGTAGGTAGTGATGAGGAGGCCAAAGATATAACTTCCACGGTCTTCCTTAAAACCTGGAATCATATCCAAAATAAAACCTTAGAAGATGCTAAGACTCTTCGCGCCTTGTTTTATAAAGTAGCGCGTTCAACTATTATAGACTACTACCGCTCCTCAGCTAGCACTAAACCCGTCTCTCTTGATTCAGAAGATCTAAATATAGATATACCGGTAGAGGTAGATGAGGAGGGTCGTTTAGATATTAAATCTGACATAGAACTAATCCACACTAAACTAGCCCTACTTAAAGCTGAGTATAAAGAGATTATAGTAATGCGTTTTATAAACGAACTTGAAATAGATGAGATAGCTGATATTACCGGAAAGTCTAAAGGTAATATTCGCGTGCTTTCCCACCGGGCCTTAGGTGCTTTAAAAACTCTATTAGATGAAGGGGAGTTAAGTGCTAATAAAAGTGATGTTGCAAGTGGGTCAAAAAAAGAAAATAAAAAGAGAGATAAAAGGGAAGAGTAGACTGTAACACTTTTAGACCTATTACGTATATTAAGGCGTATGACAGAAAAAGATTTAATTGCAAAATTAAATAATGCCAAAAAAATTAGTCCTGATAAGAGCTGGCTAGCTTCTAATCGGGAGCTTTTTGTTAACCAAATTTCAAACTCCGGAGCTAGTGATTTAGCGGCGAGTCAGTCTTTCTATATTAGTCTTAAGAGCTTGGCTAAAACAATTTCTCAACCAGTCCTTGCTACCTTGGCTTTTCTTTTTCTATTACTTGGCGCTAGCGTTTTTGGAGATAAGGTATTTTCCCAAGCTAAACCTAATGACTCCTTATATATTGCCAGAGTAATTTCTGAGAAGGTGAAACTAAATACCGTTTTTGATACTAAGACCAGAGATGAGCTAGCGGTAAAATTTGCTGCTTCCCACGCTAAAGACATATCACAAGTTTTAGCTAACCCCGAGTTTAACACCGAAGACAATCAAGTCGAGGTAGATAGGCTTAGTGGTGAGTTTGTAAAAGAAATTGAAACAGTTAAAACTAAGATGACTAGTTTAGCGCTACTTGAAAGCAAGCGCGATAAGGCTAGTGAAAAGAAAGTTGACTTAGCTGAGGATACTAAGTCAAGCACTTCTTCTGCTACTAGCAGTCAAGAAGAGCCCACTCTTAAAGACGAGGGTAGTGTTGCTATTGCCAGTGAGTACAAAACTGATAAAGGACTACAGTTATATATGAGTGATAACAATAAAACTAGTAGTGCTAAAAATACATCTGAAACTAAGGCCACTAGTAGTGAAGTAGATTCTGATAAGAAAAATAGTAGTAGTAGTGAAGAAGTAGCTGAAGCTTTACTAGAAGAAGTGATAGGTGAAAGTAAAGTTGACTCTAGTGTTATCTTAGAAGTAGAGGACTTATTTAAAGCCAAGAAGTTTGAAGAAGTTATTTTAAAAATAGATCAAATAATAATGAAGTAATACGCAAATGCGTACTTGTTAGTTTATCTCTAAGTCAAGTTGACCCTTTCTGAGTAGAGCAGTCTCCTCGTTGTGGAAATTCTTTTATGAGATAAATTAACAAGTCCGCGTTTCACTTCTTATCTATAAGAAGAAAAAACTTGGACCGTCAAACCCCTAAAGGGTCGAATCTCTGTAATAGGAGATGGTTTGTCCTTAAAAATCTAAAAAATTTCTTTCTATCTTATAAGCTT
The DNA here is from genome assembly GCA_964367805.1 of uncultured Gammaproteobacteria bacterium. Classification (GTDB taxonomy): domain Bacteria; phylum Patescibacteriota; class Patescibacteriia; order Patescibacteriales; family UBA12465; genus UBA12465. Next base: position 1,756 of record CAYIZC010000063.1, on the reverse strand, counting down.
TCCTTTCTCTAGATTAAAGAAGGATCTAGAAAATAGATCGGTTAAGCTTTTCTCCAGCCTGAGGCAACACGCGTCTGGTTGGCAGAACTTTATACTAGAGATCGGCCGGCCTTCGCCTTAAGCTAATATTGAGCTGGTGGAGCGGGATTCCGACTGATTTATAAGCAAAGTCCAAAAACTACTAGTAAGATTAATGAGGCTTTAAACTATATGAAAAGAAAAACATTTGTTTGTAAATGATTTAGACTACTATTGTCTAGACACTTACATACAATTAACAAAAATTATTTATGAAAAAATTACGCAAATTTCTTATTGCTAGCGTAATGACACTATCAGTTATCGCTATGAGCGGCTTAGTCGCTCCTGTATCTCCTGTAAAGGCAGCTGCAGTTGGTGGTGATTTGATTAAGATGGAAGGTCTTTCATCTGTTTATTACCTAGGCAATGACGGAAAGAGATATGTCTTCCCAAATGAGTCTACCTATTTTTCATGGTACTCAGATTTCAGTGGAGTTGTTACAATTCCATCATCTGAATTACAAAGCTACCCATTGGGTGGTAACGTAACTATGAGACCAGGTACTACTCTTGTGAAGATTACAACGGATCCTTCAGTATACGCAGTTGAACCAAACGGTATGCTACGAAAGATTCAAAGTGAGAGCCAAGCTGCTGCTTTATATGGTAGCAATTGGAACAAGAGAATTGTTGACTTAGCTGATTCATTCTTCACAAACTATACTATTGGACAAGCTTTAGCTAGTGGTGAAGTTCCTGTTGGTTCTTTAGTAAAGAACGCAGGCGACGCTTCAGTATATTACTATGATGGTGCAAACTATCGTATGATTGCTTCTGAGGCAGGTTTTCATGCTAATAGATTTAGTTTCGACAATGTAATGACTATTTCAAATACCATTACAGCTGGTGGATCTGCTATTACTGGTATGGAAACAGAATTAGTTAACACATCACAAGGTGCAACAGGACCTGGTTCAGTTGTAACTGGTTCAGGTTTGATGGTTTCTTTAAACTCTCAAACTCCAGCTTCAATGAATATTCCTGATAAGGTATCAGTAGAATTCTTGAAGTTAAACTTAACTGCAGCTAGTGATGGTCCAGTTAATGTTTCTGCTATTACTATTAGTGCCTATGGCCTAAGTGATTCAAGTTACATTGACGATGTTACTTTCTATGATGGTGCTACTAAAGTTGGTACTTCAAAGAATATTAACTCCAATCGTGAAGCAATCTTCAATTTTTCTAGCCCTATTTATGTAGCTGCTGGATCAACTAAGACTTTAACAGTTAAGGCTACTATCGATGCAACTACTGGTACCTACGGAATTGGTATCGCTAAGGCATCTGATGTTATTGCAAGTGCTGGAAACGTTTCTGGATCATTCCCAGTTAACAGCAACTTAATGTCTGCAGTAAAAGCTACTGTTGGTTCATTAGAAGTAACTAACGTTACTAAAACTATTCCAGCAGATGAAGTTTCTTTCGGTGAGGACAATGTATTATTAGCTGCTTTTGATTTAAATGCATCTAATGATGAAAATGTTTTATTAAGCTCTATTTCTTTAAAAAACAATGGTACTAATGATAATGACATTGTTTCTAACTTAAAGTTAGTTATCGATGGTGAAGAAGTAGCTGACGGTACTTACATGGATAAGTATGCAATGTTTACCTTAAATAACTATGAAGTTGAAAAAGGAGATAGAATTTCTCTTGAGGTAAGAGGAGACGTTGG
>CAYIZC010000062.1:0-4001 GCA_964367805.1 uncultured Gammaproteobacteria bacterium | reverse complement strand
TCTCTATCCGGATTTAAAAAATCATGAAAAAGAGCTAGAGGGTCTTGTTTTAAAAATGATAGAAAGCAAGCCAGAAATAGAGTTTGATGAATCATTTGCTAGTCTACTTAAAGAAAAAGTACTTTCTTCACTAGACCTAAATAAAAATAATAATAATAATTTTAAGTTTAACTTTATGAATAAAAGAATTTTTGTAGCCGCGGGATCACTTGTAGCTCTTTCTATAGTTTTTATAGCAGCGATAAGTTTCTATGCTCCCAATAAAAACAATGATTCGGTTTGGAATATCGCCTCACTTGTTTCTAATAAAAATAAAGAAGTAGCTGTGAGTGACCTTGCTCCAAATTCTTTTGGAAGCTTAAGAACTCTTAGTTATGTTGCAACAGGCGATGACTCAGTCTCTGCAACTAATGAGGGTCGAGCGGTCGTTAGTGGCCCAGCAGGAGACCTAAACAAAGATATTAGAATAATGGGTGAAGAAGACGGGCTTTTAGTTAGCATGCCTTATTACGGAGTGAGTTACGTCTACACTGGAGAAGAATTAAGTTTAGATGATCTTAGTTCTTTGGTTTATAAACAAATAAATAACCAAGAGGAAATTGCTAAAAGTTTAGCTAAAAATCTTAGCTCTTTTAATTTCCCAGGGATAGATTTAAAAACATTTGATAATTTAAGGGTGAACAGCCTTTCATTCTCCGAAGACAAAGATAGGGGCTTAAGCATAAACTTTGAGTTAAAGGATGGAAATATTAGTATATATGAGAATTGGGAGAAATGGCTAATTCCAGAAATGGAAGCCTGTGGTGGCGATGAGGCTTGTTATGACAATTATAGAGTAAAGCTTAGCGACATGCCTAGTGATGATGTGTCTATTTCTTTAGCTAATCAGTTTTTAGCTAAGCACAGTGTTGATACTAATAATTATGGCAAGCCCCAGGTTGATCGAAATTGGTTAAACTATTATGAGGCAGATAATGACAAAATTAATTACTATTTTCCAAATCAAGTATCAGTAGTATATCCTTTATTAATTGACAATCAAGAAGTAAGAGATCAAAGTGGCTACTTAGCTGGAATTAGTGTCGATATCAATGTTAGGGAAAAAAGAGTTTCTGGGCTACACACTGCTATGCCTTATAAATATGAAGCTTCTAGTTATGACTTAGTAAGAGATGGAGCTAGAATTATTGCTCTTGCAGAGGACGGTGGATATAGCGGCAGTTACTACGGCACATCTGAAGAAAATGTTCCTGAGCTAGAATTAGATACTCCTAAGTTTGTCTACCTTAAAATGTGGCGCCAAGTAGAACAAGGGGAAGAAGATATTTTAGTTCCTGCCTTGATGTTTCCGGTAATTAGAAAAGCTGACGAAAGCTATTATGGCACTGACTACATAGTCGTCCCTTTAATAGAAGAATTAATAGAGGAGCTTGAAAAAGAGCAAGAGACTTGGCTCCCTATGCAAGGAGGGATCGAGTATTTTATAGACGACCCAAGCTTTGATTCTGTGCCCATGCTTAGTCCAGATGAAACAGAATTATAAGTTAATCTTAAATAATTTAGAGATAATATAAAATAATCAAAAGAAATTTATTTTCCTTATTTAAAAATAGACTTCAAATTGAAGTCTATTTTATTTGCCTATTTTATTTTATCATCAAAACTCAAAGCAAGTATGAATCATTAGATAGATATTAACCAAACATTAGCCACTCAGGTTTAAAGAGTAGTAGTATTCCTATTATTACCATTATAATACCGCCAATTAAACGAGAGAGGCGTGAGTACTTAGTGGTTATGCCAGTAACCTTTAAGGTAGTCATGGCAATGAAAAATATTATAAGATCATCTAACATAAAGAAGAAGACGTAAAGCAAGATGTAGAGATAGTTTTTCCAGACAGGCAGTTCACTTAGAGCTAAGACTTGGGTATAAACTGCGGGAAGACCAGCAGAACAGATTAGCTCAACTAGATTAACAGCAAAAGCGAGAACTATTATTCCCCCTAGGGCTAGCCAGATACTATTTTGCAGGGCTGCCTTTTTAAGCTTACTCATAGTTTTTTGTTTTTTCTCTACATTACCAACCTTACAAGCAGCATTTTTGTTGGTAAAAAAATCTTTTAAACTATAGGCACCGCCTAGTAGAGCAACTAAAGCAATCGCTATTCTTACCCATACAATAAAACCAAGAAATATTATAAGATTAAGCCAGGCGGACATAAAGATGAAGTAGACAGAAGCGGAGGTGATAATAAAGGTAAGTCCTAGAGCCCACATTCTTTTTCTACTCTTCATACCTAGAGTTAGGCTAATTAGAAATATTAAAACCCACATCGCACAGGGATTAAAGCCATCTAAAACACCGATTATAATAGTAAGGACTGGTAGGGAAAAACTCATGGCGTCTATTTCTCCTAGCAGAGGGATATTTATCATCTTTTCCTCTACTTTCTTATTATCACTCTCTTCTTTTGCGGTGTCTTTCTTAGGATTTGCTACGGGCGTATTAGTAGTATCATTGGAAGACTTTTTGTCAGCTGGGTAATCACTAGCAATACCGGCAACAGTGTCTGGACAAGTTGAAAGAGAACAAAATTCTACCTGACTCTCTATTTCCTTTGAAGTTAGTCCGTCCATATAACCGACAAATGTTTTATCTCCAACAACTAAAAAGGGAACACCAGGGATATTTATATCGAGAGCGCGACCTATTTTTTGAAGAAAGACTCCGTTTTGCCTGTTTTTATATATTTCATATTCTTTAATCTCTAAGTTTGGGTACCTTAACTTAAGGTCATTGTGCATGAAGTCTTGTTCCTGAGCACAATGAGGGCAACCGTCGCCATGGAAAAGGTAGGCATTTACGGGATTAATTTCCTTGGCTATAGCTTGAGCTTGATTTATAGGTCCAAAAGAAAAAAAGAGTGAGAATGCAAAAAAGAAACTAATTATTAGTTTTGTGTTTATTTTCATAGTTTATTTGCTATCTTATTTTGAAATATAAAGATAAGCGAAGATTGATTAATAGTATATTTTTATACTTTTCATAGCTTATTTTAGCATACTAATCCTAGGTTGGTCAAAAGATGTATTTTTGATAAATAATCTTATTTTTTGTCTAAAATTAGGAAATGAGCTAGAATTAAAGTATTAAAATTAAAATTTTTTAATCTAATTTTTATGTCCTGGAAAAAATATACTTTATTAAACTCTTTTGACTCATGTGAGAATTTAAAGACAAATCTAGAAAGAGGTCTTAGTGAAAAAGAGAGCGCTAAGCGATTAGAGGAAAATGGCCCTAATCTTATATCTTCTAATCGGGTGCTGGCTTGGCAGATTTTTATTAGACAACTAAAGTCTCCTTTTATATACCTACTTTTAGTAGCCGCTCTTCTGTCCTTTGCTCTTACCAACTGGGTAGAGGGCTTAATGATCATTCTTTTTATTCTTATTAATACGGTATTGGGATTTTTTCAAGAATATAGGTCAGAGAAAACAGTTAAATTGCTCTCTACTTTAATATCTTGGGATTCAAAGGTGATAAGGGGAGGGAAGGAGAAAATTATCCCTACCGAAGACTTGGTGGTGGGAGATGTTGTAGTCCTTAGTACGGGAGATAAGATTAGCGCTGATGCTAGATTACTAGAGGTACAAGATTTTAGTGTCGATGAGTCTAGCTTGACCGGTGAGTCCAGGGCAGTGAGTAAGGGAAGTGAGTGCTCTCCTGGTGATAAGATAAGTGCTATGCATGAAGCTTGTAATATTGTTTTTTCCGGTACCAGTGTAAAAAGTGGTAAAGCACTAGCAGTAGTTATTGCTACCGGTAATAGAACTGAGTTTGGTAAAATTGCTAAGCTGGTAAGTAGTACTAAAAAAGTTAGCAGCTTTGAGGTAAATATTTCTAAATTTTCTTCTTTTATATTAAAACTAACCATCCTTACTCTCGCTTTTGTTGTACTTCTTAACTTTATCCTTAAAGGGAGTAACTTAGATTGGGCC
>CAYIZC010000061.1:0-4034 GCA_964367805.1 uncultured Gammaproteobacteria bacterium | reverse complement strand
AACTATGAGAGAGTACGATGGTCTCTAAATCAGACTATAAAAATAAATTGTAAAATATAAAAGATTATAAAAAAACAGCTTAGGCTGTTTTTTTGTGCTATGGTTAAGGTGTAAGATATAAATATATGAATTTTGAGAAAAATTTTAAGCTAGAAGCAGAAAGTAATAAAGAGTCAGAGTGGATAGCAAAAATAAAAGAATACTACCAAGGCGATTATCACAGCCACACTCTTCGCTCTAGTCGTGAGCAAGTAGATGGCGCCAAGGAGGGTATGGTCCATAGTGACAGCAGGCTAATGCAATATGCCGAGAAACTGGGCCTAGAATTTGTTTTTTTCTCTGAGCACTCCTCTAATCCTGGAGACCCTAAAAAATTAAGCACTGATCATCCAATTTGTCAGTCTTTACTTAAAAGCAAGGAAAGAGTAGCAGAGATAAATGAATCAGCTAAGTACAGGCCTAAGGCCTATAGCGCAGTTGAGGCTAATATTATGTTTGCCGAGGGTGAGGCTATAGTAGATGTGCCTGACTCTGTTTTGTCTAAGTTAGATCTAGTTGTGGCCTCCAGGCATGTAATAGAGCATAAGCTAGAGCCAGCAAAAATAAAAGAATCAATGCTAGCAGCAATAAACAATCCTCATGTAGATGTGATCGGGCATCCCTATCGTCATATAGAATTTTTTAAACATGATTGGCGCTACTTTAAGAAATACTACCAAAAAGATGAGACTATAGCTAAAGAGCTAGATGAGCTTGAGAATAACAATGAGTGGGATAAGATTAAGATGATAATAGGAAAGACTAAGCCCCAAGGGGAGAATATGGAAAGATATAGTGGACTTTTTAAAGACTTAAAAAAGGAATACTATAGCGCCTGGGATGAAATATTTGGAGCCATGGAAGAAAAGGGAACTGCTTTTGAAATTAACCTATCATCATTTGATCCGGGTAAAGAGTATTATCAAACATTGCTTAGAAAAGCAGCCACTTATCTAAATTTAAACTATTCTCTTACTTTCGACTTTCATCATTTAGGACAACTAGATAATTATGATAATAAAGGCTACAAGCAGGAGATGCCTCTTGATATTAAAAATCCGGCTCGAGCTAAGGCGGTGCAAAGAGTCTTAGAACTTATAAATCTGCTAGAAGAAAATGGGATAAGTAAAAATAGAGTTATTAATTCTTCCAAGGATAATTTGGATAAGTTTTTAGCTACAAGGACTTAGCTTTAAAATCCAAGAATACAAAGCCTTAGCTAAGACTTCATTATTTACCCCAATTGAGTTATACTTAAAGACCAAAAGATCAAGCGGGACAATATATGGACCAAGATTTAAAAATAAAACCAAGCAAGGAAAAAATAGGACTGATTATTCTTAGTTCAGTCGCCTTTATTACTCTTGTTTTAGGTTTTATTTTTTTTAATACTTTTGGACCAAGAGGAGTTTATTCTAAGCTTGAGCAGTTTACCATTCCTTTAAACGCCCCTAGTGACCTTAATCACTTAGCAATTCTTCTTAAGAGAGGGGGCTATATAAGAAGTGAGCTTGGCTTTAAAATAGCTTATTTAAAAACTACAAATATTAACTCTACAGATTTAAATTGTGATAAGTGTTTTAACCCAGGGGCTATAGACTATCAAAAAGAATGTCTGCTTGGAAAATAGCAAAAGTAATTAAAGATGGCCCTTATATGAAGTGGGTTGTTATACCTGAGGGCTTACGTAAAGAACAGATAGTTGAGTTAATAGGAGATGCTTTAGCTTGGGATGATCAAGAAAAAAGAAAGTGGGTAGGAAACTTTACCGCTCTAAAATATAATGAGATTGAGGGAGTCTATTTCCCTGATAGCTATCTTATTCCTGTAGATGAGAGTGGTCTTGAGGTAGCGAATAGGCTTAGGAGAAGGTTTAACTTAGCTTTAGAGCCTTATTACAAAGAAGCCCTAAAGCAAAATATTAAGTGGGACACATTAATTAAGATTGCTTCCATTGTTGAGCGGGAGGCAGCCGGCAAAGAAGATATGCCACTTATTGCAGGTATTATTTGGAATAGATTATTAAGTGAGCCAGCTATGAAGTTGGAAATAGATGCAACAATTCAATATATAAGAGACAGCGTGATTCACTATGGTAAGATTCCATCTGGTGTTCAATTGTCAGGCTATGTAAGTGAGGGTGATTGGTGGTCACCAATTAAAGCTGAAGACATAAACATTGAATCACCTTATAATACCTACTTAAATCATGGTCTTCCTCCGCAAGCAATCTGCAATCCAGGAGTCGAGGCTATTGCTGCTGTTTTAAATCCCACTGAAACTGACTGTTTTTATTATATACATAGCAATAGGATTATCCATTGCGCCAAAAGCTATGAAGAGCACAAGGAAAATATTAGGAAGTATCTTCGCTAGCTTCTTCAGACTTTAATTTTGACAAAATGGAGAGTCCTCATCTTGCTAAGATTATAAGGTTGGTTTAATTTTAGCGCTCGGGATAGGTCGAGAGGATTATTAATAAAATATTAAGTTATAATTATGTCAATAAAAAAAGATCACTTAGTACTAATTGTAAGTTTAACAGTTTTAATTTTTGTAGGAGTTGGGACGGTTGAGGCTATTAAGTTTCTAGGCAAAGAAGAGAGCATTAAATTAAAACAAGAGATGGCGCCTAAAATTACAGAAAAAGCAATTAAGAGCGTGGGTATATATGCCCCTATTTTTGAAATAGAGATGAATGAAGCTAAGTCTATGTATGTGGAAGAGTATGGTGAAGAGGGTTTTGAGGTACTTAAGTACAGAGATTATACTTTGCTAATACCTCCTTTTACTAAAGAGAATTCAGTCTTAGATGCAAAAGCTCAAGTAGATGCTATTTTGTTAGGAAATGCTAAGAGTAGACCCAATAAAGAAAAACAATTATCTGATATTAGTAAAATTCGTAAAATTTTTGGCATTGAGGATGATATTGTTTATAATGATGCCCTAGGGGCATATACTGATGGAAAGGGTTTTCAGTATAATTTTGAGAAAGACGAATTATTTAGCAAGCAAATTGGGGTAACGAGTGCTTTAAATGCTAAGTTTGAAAAATCATATCCACATTTTAAGCCAGGTTTTAGACGTACTACAATTTTTTCCAGAGAAAGAGCGCAAATAAAAGCAGACGAAATTTTAGCTAGAATGTACGCAGTTGATGAACTAAATGTTTTGAGGTCCAATATAGAGTTTATTGATTTAGGCGATGCTAGGGTTGGATTTATCTATGGTGATAAAGATGTACATGTAATGATTGATCAGGTAACAGGTGACGTAATCAGCTTTAATAGAAGAAATTAAGTATGAAAAAAAGCTACTCTATTTTACTTATTTTTTTTATTACCCTTGCTGTACTTGTCGGTGTAGTGGGCGAAGATCCCTCTGTAACAGTCATATCGCCCAATTGAATAGAGTCGTCAATTTTTAAAATTGCGCCGTCTCCAGCTGATTGCAAAAACATCGTTGGGTATGTATTCCCAGTACTCGTATTTACGTGCAGCCAGGCGGCTCCACCGCTTGGACCTACTTACTATCATGATATTGAATCAATGGTTTATATTCCAAGTCCGCATTTAAGTCAAACTAGCTCTGCTCACTATTATAGATGGAAGGATTCATTAAACTACGGAATGATAGGTAACGTAAATCAATATGGCACATTTGGTTGGGCTAACTTATCGACAACATCATATTCATTCTTAGATCGTTGGAAATTATCAGATTGGACCAACGAGGGCCTATATAGTAAAACAGTTGATCTAGATGCATTTTCTATATCAAATTGTCCCTAAGTTTAAAACAGTGTTAGAGGCTTAGTTGATGTTAGTGTTGTCGCCACTCAGCCTGTTGTAAATGTTAAAACCTCTGCCAAGCCAGAGGCTTTTTATTTGAATTTTTTTAAATAAATAAAAATACAAAACTTATTTTAAGATAGTATCTTGACTAAGTTAATCAGTGTTAGTAAAGTGTATGTATCGTTGAACATTAAAAATAAA
>CAYIZC010000060.1:0-4061 GCA_964367805.1 uncultured Gammaproteobacteria bacterium | reverse complement strand
AGACATGCTTGTCTTTATCAAACTTTTTTTTGTTAAGATTTAAATAAACATGGGAAAAAACAGCAGCAGTTCCGATAATCTAAACGCTAAGGATTTCATAGAAATGCAAGGCGAGGTTTTAGAGCTTATGCCCGCCGCCAGTTTTAGAGTGGCTCTTGAAAACGGTCACGAAATTATGGCGCACTTATCAGGCAAGATGAGGATGAATAGAATTCGTCTTTTGCCGGGTGACAAGGTTAAACTACAAATCAGTCCCTATGATTTAACGAAGGGTCGAATAACCTACCGCCTCTAAATTTGTAAGAATTGCAATAGTATATAACAGTTTAAAAAAGACAAGTTTTAAGATAGCTTTATGAAAGTAAGAGCAAGTGCAAAGAAAATCTGTAAAGACTGCAAAGTTGTGCGACGCAAAGGTCGGGTCCACGTTATTTGCAAAAACCCTAAACATAAACAAAGACAGGGTTAATTTTATATTTTATGGCAGTAAGAATTTCAGGAATTAATATTCCAAATGATAAAAGAGTAGAAGTCGCTTTAACCTATATCTATGGTGTAGGACGATCTCGTTCTAATAAAATTTTAGCTGAGGCTAAAATTGATAAAGATATTAGAGTTAAAGACTTAGCTGAAGAAGATGTTAACCGTTTAAGAGAAATGATAGAAAAACATTTTACTTTAGAGGGTGACTTGCGACGTGAGACTCAAAGTAATATCAAGCGTCTTAAAGAAATCGGCTCACTTAGGGGCTTAAGACATACCCGCAATCTACCAGTAAGAGGACAGAGAACTAAAACTAATAGTCGTACTGTTCGTGGTAACAAGAGAGGTATGGCAACTAGTGGTAAAAGCAAGTCTGGTCTACAAAAGACCTAATTTTAATATATATTTTTTATAGTAAATATGTCTGACAAAGAAAAAAGTAAAAAAGATGAAATTAAAGAGGAAAAAGTAGCTTCTCCAAAAGAAAAGGAAGAAAAGTTGGAGGAGGAGACTGATGACTCTATCGAAGAGAAGGATGATTCTCTATCTTTTTCATTAGATACTTCGGCTGATGATGATCTGCCCGAGGATATTAAACAAAAATTAGAAAAGAATAAAGCAGCTCGTGCTAAGAAGAAATTAGTTAAGAAAAAGAAACAAAAAACAGCCAGAGTTGTTAAAGTAGGAAAAGCTTATATCCAAGCTACCTATAATAACACCATGGTTACCTTAACTGATTCTAAAGGCGATGTAATCTCTTGGGCTTCAGCTGGATTAGCTGGCTTTAAGGGTGCTAAGAAAGCCACCCCTTATGCTGCTCAAATTATTACCAAAATTGCCGCCACTAAAGCTAAAGAGGAGTACGGACTATCTGAAGTAAGCGTCTTTGTTTCTGGAGTAGGAACAGGTCGTGAGTCAGCTATTCGCGCTTTAAATGCTAATGGTCTAGAGGTGACTTCAATTAAAGATACCACTCCAGTGCCTCACAACGGTTGTCGTCCTAAGAAACCACGTCGAGTTTAAATTAAATTAAAGTATTTTATATGGGAAGAAACTTAGATAGTCAATGTAAACAATGTCGCCGCGCTGGAGAAAAACTTTTTCTAAAAGGTGATAGATGTTTTAGTCCTAAATGTGCTATTGTAAAAAGAAATTACACTCCTGGTACTGATGGTAGTAAACCAAGGAAGCGTTTAAGTGACTACGGCACACAGTTGGCTGAGAAACAAAAAGCTAAAAGATATTACGGAGTATCGGAAAAACAGTTCCGTTCTATTTTTGTAAAAGCCTCAAAGAAGCAAGGTGATGCTGGTAAGAACTTCTTACGTGATCTTGAGTGTCGTTTAGATAATGTAATTTTCCGTTTAGGTTTTGCAATTTCTAGATCCCAGGCCAGACAATTAGTTAACCATGGACACTTTACAGTAGATGATGTAAAAACTGACATCCCCTCTTTTTCAGTTCGTGAAGGTCAGGTTATTAAAATTAGAAAAAGCAGCCAATCTAGCCCATATTTTAAAAATATAGCTGAAAAGTTGGCAAGTACTGAAAGACCAAGTTGGTTACACTTTGATATTAAAGAATCAATCGCTAAGGTTTTACATGAACCAAAAGACGAAGATTTGCCACAAGGTGTTAATGTGTCAATGATTATTGAGTATTATTCAAAATAAAACATAGTATGCAACAAATTGCTAAGCCAAAAAAAATCAAATTCGAAACACTGGGTAGTCCTAAGGAAGGACTCGTCATAATCGAACCATTGTTTCCTGGCTACGGCATGACTCTAGGAAACTCTCTCCGCCGTGTGTTACTTTCTACTTTACCAGGAGCAGCGGTAACTAGCATCAAGATTAAAGGTGCTAGCCATGAGTTTATGTCTTTGCCTCACATCAAAGAAGATGTTTTAGAAATTTTGCTTAACTTCAAGCAACTTAGAATGAAAATCTTTGGTGAAGAAAGTATTCGTCTTTCTCTTTCTGTAAGTGGAAAGAAAGTCGTTACAGCAGCTGACATTAGTCCAGACAGTGCTTTAGAGATTAAGAATCCTGATTTAGTTTTAGCCAATATTACAGACGCAAAAGGAAGTTTAGAAATTGAAATAAATGTTAGATCAGGGCGTGGTTATAAGATGGCAGAAGGCTCTAGTCGAGAAAACAAAGAGGTTGGATTTATGGAGATCGATTCCATTTTTTCACCAGTTACCTTAGTTAGTATAAGCGTTGATAACGCTCGTGTTGGTAAAATGACTAACTGGGATAAATTAAGTTTAAAAATTAAAACAGATGGTACTCTTAGTCCTGAGGAAGCTTTCAATGAGGCAATTAAGATTTTAGTTGATCAGTTCAACGCTCTTATGCCTGGAGCTTTAGAAGCGGAGGCAAAAGAAGAAAAGGAAAGCAAAGAGGCTTTGACTACAGAAGATGTTGAAGAAGAGGTGGAGGTAGAAGAAGAGCTAGAAGAAGAGAAAGCTAAGCCAAAAGAGAAGAAGGAAAAAGCAAGTAAGCCTGAGAAAAAAGCAACAAAGGCTAAAGCTAAAACAAAAAAAGCAAAGAAATAAAAGATATAGCAATAATAAAACAGCTCATTTCCGATAGGGAAAAAGCTAACTGTAAGAAATATGCGTCATCGAAACAAAAATAAAACTTTAGGCCGAAAAAAGGCTCCCCGTGAACTAATGTTAAGAAACTTAGCATCTAGTATTATTTTATATGAAAAGGTAGTTACTACTGAAGCTAAAGCTAAGGCAGTTAGACCACTTTTAGATAGAATGATTACATCTTCAAAGGCTGGAGATCTAGCAGCTAGACGTGGACTGATTAAGGTTTTATTACAAAAAACATCAGTTGCTAAAACCATGGATGTTTTAGCTGTTCGTTATAAGGAAAGACCGGGTGGCTACACTCGCATCATTAAATTAGGAGCCAGAAAGGGCGATGGAGCTGAGATGGTTCAAATTGAATTAGTATAATTATATGATAAAGATAGAAAGAAAAGTACACCATTTAGATGCAAGCGGGCAAGCAGTTGGAAGACTTGCTTCTCAGATTGCAATACTTCTTCGTGGTAAAAATAAACCTGAATACCAACCTCATATAGATGGGGGTGATATTGTTGAGGTGAAAAATATCAAAGAAGTAAAGTTTAGTGGTAAAAAATTAGAACAAAAAGAATACTATCACGTAACCGGTTATATCGGTAATTTAAAAACAAAAAAAATGAGTGATATATTTGAGTCTAACCCCGCTGAAGTTTTACAGCGAGCAGTGCGTGAGATGTTGCCTCCTACAAGGCTACGCCCCGCCATGCTTAAAAGATTAATTATTAAATAATATGGCAGAAAAAATAAAGAAAGAAAAAAAAGAAATAGAAACACCAGAGGTGGAAGAAAAAGATCTTGCTAAAAATGAGGCAGTTGAATTTTCTGGTAAATTCACCAGCGCTGTTGGTCGTCGTAAAAGAGCTGTTGCTCAAGTAAGGCTATATGCAGGCGGTAAGGGTGCGGTTATGGTAAACGGCTTAAAGGCTAGTGAATACTTTCCTGGAGAGGGTTATGGTATTATCACTCAACCCTTAAA
>CAYIZC010000059.1:0-4098 GCA_964367805.1 uncultured Gammaproteobacteria bacterium | reverse complement strand
TATTACTAAGACTAAAAATTTAATTAAAAAGGTAAATTAATTATACATTAAAAGAAATCGCCTTGATTTAATTTTTATCGGTGGTCTTGACTCAGCTCACTACTTTAAAGGCATTCCCGTCTTATTAAACGCCTTAGCTAATCTTGATGACTCCTCTTGGCGTTTAAATATAATAGGTGATGGTAATTTAAAAGCAGAATATCTAAAACTAGCAAAAGACTTGCAAATAGATAAAAACATAAGTTTTTTAGGTAAGTTAGAAAACAAAGAGTTTTTACGTAGTTTGCAAGAAGCCGATGTTTTAGTACTGCCCTCCATAAACAGCAATGAAGCCTTTGGTATAGTTTTAATTGAAGCCTTAGCTTGTGGTGTACCCGTAATTGCCTCTAATCTTCCGGGGGTAAGATCAGTTTTTAAAGATGGTGTCGAAGGGCTACTAGTTGAGCCCGGAGACAGTTTAGACCTTAAACTTAAAATAGAGTGGCTTTTAAATAATGAAGCTTTGCGCCAGGAGATGGCAAAACGTGCCCGCGTCCTCGCTTTACAAAAATACAATGATGCTAGATTAGAAGAATTATATGAAGATTTGCTTAATAAATAGCCTCTATCCTCCCTACCAAAGAGGGGGAGCAGAAAAAGTTTGTGTCCAGATGGCCCGTAATTTAAGAAATGAAGGGCATGATGTTTTTATAATTTCGGGAAAACCGAAAAAACCTATTTTAGAAAATACTAGTAAAGAAAAAATATATTATATAAGTTCCAACTTTTACAATCTTAACCTAAAACCCATCCCTTATCGCCTCTTTTGGCATCTGCAAAATATTTTTTCTTTTAGGAGCATGTTTAGGGTTTTAAGTATTTTAAAAAAAGAACAAGCTGAGCTAGTGATTTCTCATAATTTAATTGGAATTGGCTTTTTAAGTGCCAAAGGTATTTCACTCTCTGGCGTCACTCACCATCACTTTATACACGACATTTCTCTCCTTCATCCCTCAGGCCTAATGATACATGGCAAAGAAAATGAACTAAAATCACTAGCCGCTAAGATTTATAGATTTATTTTAAGAAACATAATCTCTAGTCCAAATAAAGTAATCTCGCCTTCTAAATGGCTCTTAGAAGAGCACCAGAAATATAATTTTTTTAAAAACTCAAAAACCGAGATACAAAAACTAGATGATATTTTTAAAAATAAAAAAGAGATAAATAGCTTTACTGCTACTAAAGAGGCATCTAGGCCAAATAAAATAAAACTACTCTTCGCTGGCCAAATTGAGAGTCACAAAGGTATTATCTTTTTAATTTCAGCTTTTTTAAAACAGACCAACCCCAATCTTTCCCTTTCTGTGGCTGGTTCTGGTTCAAAATTAAAACTAGTACAAGATATGGCCAAAGATGATGCCAGAATTAAATTCCTAGGCAATTTAGATAAACCCGGCTTAGAGGAAGAGATGAAAAGCGCTAGTGCTCTAATAGTTCCCTCTTTATGCTATGAGAACTCACCTCTTATCATCTCCGAAGCTAAGTCTTTCGGTCTAGCTGTAATCGCCTCCAACATTGGCGGCATCCCAGAGGCAAGCCCTAACCCTGAGCTTCTTTTTGAAGCAAATTCAGAAGAAGAATTATTTGCTAAGATAAATAGCCTACTCTAATCTCAAAAGTCAAAAAAATGCTTGACAGATTATACTTAAAATGCTAGAATTGCTTTACAAATTTTACAGCACCTTAAAAACTATTTGCTACAGTAGAAAGTAGATATAATCAATATATATTTTCTACTGTGGCAAAATCAACGAGTGACTAGCCCAACAGTCTCAAATCGCAACTCAGTTTATAAATAAACACTGTTGCCAAAATATAGGAGATATAGCTATGAAAGAACAGAGTGACTTAATGCTAGACGTTAGCCAAGCCCATGAGCTAAAAATGAGTTTTAGAAGAAATGGCTGGACTAATGCTGAGATTAAAACTTTATCAGAAAAAGATTTATTAGCTGATGTTTTACAAGTAGTAAAAGGTCAAGCTGAGATAAGATTTAAAGAGTATTTAATAGACTGCAGGAAAAAACCATTTATTCCTGACGGCTTATTCATTGTTGAGCATAGAAAATTTGACAGCTTCAAACTTAATCCTAGCTACACCAAGCTAGACCTATCAAGGAGGATGAAAAACATGAGCCTGTCAGGAGTTGACATGCGTAAATATTTAGCCAAAAAGTGGGTAATGAATGCAAATATTTTAGACTTTCTAATTGATCACCCTAACTTAATTCCAGAAAACTGGAAAAACAAAGTAATTTATTTCTGGGGCACTATTTACGGAATTTCCAATGGCGACATACATGTATCCTGTCTAGATACAATACATGGCTGTCCTACTCGCGTATTTGGTATAATAAATAAAACTTATCGCTAGTGCAAAACAAATAGCTTGCTTTTTTTACCTTTTTTCAAAGTGGGCACCCTGACCCTGGCCTATAAACTTAATGTTTATAGCCGGGGTCTTTTTTAAAATCATTGACAATAAACTAAATTTATGACATAGTATTTATAAGAGTTAAAATAATTTAATATCTTTACCTTAACAAAAGAAAGGAGACATAATGACAGAAGATGCAAAAATGGTATACATTCTCTTGTTAGAGTTTTTGAAGTTTCAAAGAATAAGAAAGCCTCCACCTAAAGACTATAAAGTTAAAGGAGTTTCCTATGCCACTTTTTTAGTAGAAATTATAGAAAGATTCCTCCTGAGAACAGAGCTTGAAGATATACAAATATTTGATGCCGTAAGTGATGCCGATGCTAGGGGAATAAATGAGACTAACTTTAAAATCTATCGTGCTGTTTTAGAAAAAGAAAAAAGAAAAAAATTTAAAGATTTAATCTTTATCTTCTCGGAAATGAGAAGGTTTCGTCGAAAAAATCTAAAGACTCTGTAGAAAACAGAGTCTTTTTTCTTTTACTAAAGTTTACTTAAGCTAGTCTTGTTATCAACTTTATCAAACATTGAAAATAAATTAATTTAATAATAAAATATATATAAGTTTTAGTTTTACATAAATATCTTACATTAACAAAAAAAGGAGGCCAGCCATGAAAGAAAGTATCAAGATAGTATATCCTATCTTACTCGAATGTTTAAATTTCGAAGAATCAGCAACAGTACTAGCTAGGGATTATAAGCTCTGTGACAATTGTCATACTAGACTTATGGCGCAAATAGTAGAGGAATTTATTATAAGCACTAAGCTAGATCCATTTAGAATGTACACTGCTGTAGCAAACGCTGCTTTTGACGAAGCTAATCGTGATAATTTCCTTAATTATCAAGCCGCCCTTGAAAAAGAAAAGAGTGAGGGCTTTCAAAGCTTTAATTGTCTTAAATAAGACAAGCAAGCTTTAAGTAAAAAAATAAGACTCTGTAAAAAATGGAGTCTTTTTTTTATTTTTCTGGCTCGCTCAGAAATTACATTTAATACTAATGTAGCATGTGCATAGACATTAGCGCGATACATTGATAATAAACTAAATTTATGACATAGTCTATATTCAAGTTTAAATAACTTGAACTTTAAAATATTTAAACATTAACAAAAAAATAAGGACTATTAAAGAGAATGTAAAAAATTGCTTGAAAAAGCTAAACAGTCTGAATCCGATGGTTGTCAAAAGACACTTAAAAAAAGCAAGAATTTAGGCTCGTGCTATATGTACCAAAAAAATAACTTCACCTCAAAAAAAGAAAGGAGCACTAATGACAAAAAATGCAAAGATAGTCTATACTATTTTAATAGAATTTTTAAATTTTACTGAAATCAATGCCCTGCCCCGTAAATACTATAGCGCTTATAATGAATATCACGACACTGTCCTAGAGATTATAGTAGAGGTGTTAATATTTCATGCGAAAGAAGATCCTCTTAAAATATTTGATGCGGTATGTGACCTAGAGGCCACAAATGGCGGCGATCTAGACTTAAAAGTCTACAGAAAAATTTTAAAAAAAGAAAAAAAACAGGGGTTTAAAAACTTAGCTCTTGTTTTACAAGAGAGAAAAAAATCTAGCTACAAAAAAATTAAGACTCTGTAAAAAACAGAG
>CAYIZC010000058.1:0-4338 GCA_964367805.1 uncultured Gammaproteobacteria bacterium | reverse complement strand
ACGTAGTAGTCCCAGAAAAATTTGCTAAATTAGTAGCAGAAATTGAGAAGATGAGTGTTTTAGATTTAGCAGAACTTGTTAAAATCTTAGAAGAGAAGTTTGGTGTATCTGCAGCTGCTCCAGCTGCTGCTGCTGCCGCTGCTCCAGCTGAAGCTGCAGAAGAGAAGACTGAGTTTGATGTTGAGTTAACAGAAGCTGGTGCTAACAAGATTGCAGTTATTAAAGCTGTACGTGCTATCACTGAGCTTGGCTTAAAAGAGGCTAAAGACTTAGTAGACGCTGCTCCTAAGGTTATCAAAGAAGGTGTAAAGAAAGAGGAAGCAGAAAACATGAAGAAGCAAATGGAAGAAGCTGGTGGAAAGGTTACTCTAAAATAATATTTTAAAGTAGAGCTTAGAAGTATACAAAAAACTCACTCCCTATGGGGTGAGTTTTTTATATACTTATTTTTATGTACTTAGCTCTTTGTTTATCCTTAAAATTTAGAGTGGGAAGATATTAAAGAGGGAAGGAATATATTTGTCCGCCAGCTAAGAGAAGCACAGACTTATTTTCGCTATCTAAACTAAAGTCAGTAATGTTTAAGTCATTGAAGATGTACTGACTACTAAGCTTGCCGCTTTCTTTGCTAAAAACTAGGAAGCGATTTTCATCAGCTAAAACATAGAGACTTGTACCATCACCTCTTATTTTCCTGGCATTGCTAATCTGAGGTAAGGGTGCTTTGTTTTCATAAGCAATAGACTGGCCTCGTCTGTATTTACCTATTTTAGCAGAACTATCTAAGGTATAGATATCGCCATCAATGTAGATGTCAGACAGTGATGATAGGTCTACGTCTTCAGAAAACCAAGCAGTACGGGCCTTAAAGTCAGTATTGTAGCGATATATTTGGTTTTTATTATTAGCACTTAAATATAGCCAGTTATTGTAGATGTCAAAGCTACTATAGGCTTCATCTTCGCTGTAGTTTGCAAGAGTGTTAGTTTTTAGGCTATTGTCCTTAGGGTCAAGGATAAAGACTTTATCTTCTGAGAGGTAATATACCTCTTCCTTGTCAGCTGCATTTAGAGATAGACGGCTTAAGCTTATGTTACTAGCTTCAGTGTCAATTACCTCACTTTCATTATTTTCTAGAGCCAGGCTATAGATGTTAGAATTTGAATTAGCATAAAGAGCATCTTTCGTTTTAATTATAGACTTTAGCTCAAGCTCACTATAGTTTGCTAAAGGATCTAGTGAGTCTATACGCTTTATGCCTAGTATTTTGTCTTGGAGGTCACTTACGCGCTGGCTTAACTCAGCCTTAGCAGTGATTTGATAATCTTTTTTCTCTGGTAGCTCAGCTACTAGATTTTCAATATTACTTAAAACATTTATAGCTCCATCGGAATTATCATAAAGTAGGAATGAGTCTATTAATACTTCCTTTTCTTTAATTTCACTTAGAGTAATATTGAAGTTATTTAAGTCTGCCTTTTCTTTTTTTTGCTTATTAACGCTTGTTATACTAATAGTCATTACCACTAAAACAATAATAAGGCTGGCAAAAAGTAGGGCATTTTTCCTGTTTAGATTTTTAAACCAGGACTTAAGGCTAGCAAATAAACCTTTCCAAAAACTAGCGGAAAAAAGTCTTGGTGTAAATGAGGCAAAAGATTTTAAGCCACTTACAAGATTAGAAGAACTTTTCTTTAAAAATACCTTAGGTGGTTTTAAAAATGAGCTAGAGTTAGGCAGGTTAAGTAGCTTATCCTTTTTACTAGCATTCATGTAGTCAGAGGGTTTGTTAGTGTCTGTTTTTGTTTTAGAGTTTTTGCTAGACTTTATTTTTATTCCGATTTTACTAACTAAATTTTTAGCGTTTCTTTTTATGTTAGCAATATTAATGAGTCCAGCCGGAGCTAACATGTGCTCAGTCTTTTTTTCAGTATGATTTAATGAGGATATGGAGTTATGGGCGGACTTAGGTGAGCTAGGGATTTCCTCTATTTTTTTACTTGGATCTTCGTTGGTATTTTTTATAATAATACCTAAGAAGGGAACATAGTTATTAATTTTAGAGAGTACATTTTTAATTTGTTCAGCTGCTACTATAGGGGGGAGTTTGGTAATTATTTTAACTAACTCTAGTCCAGAGATATATTCAGGTAATGATTCACTAGCGAAGATAAAATATGAACCTAGGGGCACCTCACCACTAATTACAGAAGAGAATATATTGCTAGCACTAGGACTCTTCTTAGTGTCTTTGTTGGCCTTAGTTTCACTTAGCTTAGCATCAGTTTCTACATTTATTATTTCAAAACCATCTTGGCGTCTATAAATTAGTAGAGAACGATTGCGACCAAAAGAACTAAAATGAATCTTAGAGCCGCATACGACACCAACGCTTAAGTCAGTGGCGCTAGGGTCTAGCTTAATTTTATGATCTTTTATAAATTCATTTAAACTTTTATTAGTTTTGGCTAGAGCTGCCTCAAAAATATTTTCGACTTTAAGGCCATCGAGCTTGCCAATGAGAAAAATTTTCTCATCATGGTAGTAGTTTTCTTCTAGTTCACTTATAAGGAAATCAAGCAGTTTATCTATGTCAGTTTTACGGCCCTCTATCTCTGCTAGGACAAATAGCTTACCGGCTATTTTTTCTCGCTCAGCGTCAGGTTGGGAAACATGAACTACTCCTGAGCCATTAGCTTTGGCTAGGTTGAGAATAATTGAAGCAATTTTATTATACATAAGCAAAATTTTTAGCCCTTTTAGGGCTTTTATTTGTTTGACTGTTTGTATTAGATATTATACTATAAAATTATAAATAAATGAAATATGCTTAAAGCTTTATTCGCTTCAGAAACAAGAGAGAGGGTCTTAAGTCTCTTTTTGTTAAACGCTGAAAAAAAATATACACTGCCGCAAGTAGTAAAAGAAACTGCTTGCCCGAGCAAGTCAGTATCTAAGGAACTAGACAACTTAGTCGCCTTTGGCTTGCTTAAAATAAGTCTTAAAGACAAATGGATAGTTAATAAAAATTTTATAATATTCCCAGAACTAAGAACCCTTATTGCTAAAGCGCAACTAGTGTCTTCACAAAAATTTATCGATGGCTTAAAAGAGATCTCTACTCTTAGCTTTTTAGCACTCACAGGCGTCTTTACTGGCGATGAAATGGTTAAGACTGATATTTTAATGGTTGGAAAAATAAAGAAAAGGCCATTTACCATCCTCCTGAAAAGACTGGAAAAAGAAATGGGAAGAGAAATAAATTACACCATTATAGATGAGACAGAATTCTCCTATCGCCGTGAAGTCATGGATATCTTCTTATATAATATCTTACACGGCAAAACTTTATTTTTAATAGATACTATTACTCCTGAAGGTATAGAGCAAGAAAAATTAAAAATTAACTTAGAAGAAAATGAAAACGAGTCAAGTGATACTTAAGTCTTTTAAATACTTATCTATTCTTATTGCCCTAGCTATTATTTTTTTAATAGCTGTTTTTGTTTCCTCCTACTCAGATCTTAAAGGAGCAGCTGCTTCAGCCTTAAGCGGTAAGCGAAATTTAGAAGTAGCTGTTAGTTATGCGACATCTCGCAACTGGGATGGGGCAAAATCTGCCAATTCTAGTGCAAAGTCAGATATTGAGTCTTCTTTAGCCGACATAGGGAAGGTAAAGGATAGGCTAGTCTTTCAGAGAGTTGGTCTTTTAAAAAATCAATTACTAGACCTAGAATATCTTTTAAATACAGCATCTTTGATTAGCTCATCTTTAGAGCAAGCTTTGCCTCTAGGAAGTAGATTAGATGAAATCTATAAAGATTCACTTACCCATAGCTTTGAAAGCTTACCCCTTGCAAAAAAACAAGATTTTTTTCAACTTATCTATGAGTCTGAGCCAGAGTTAAATGGCCTGCGAGCTAATCTTGAGCTAGCCAGTTTAAACTTAGATAAAATAAAAAAGATAGGTATTCTTTATCCGGCTTATGCTGAGATCAGTGATTTAAAGGAGCAAATAGCGATGGCTGAGAAATTACTAGCCAAGGCCAGCCCTCTTACCAGACTACTTCCAGCCTTAGCGGGTTATCCTAGTGCGAGTGATTTTTTAATTATTATGCACAACAACGATGAGCTTAGACCTAGTGGTGGCTTTATCGGTGTCTTTGGTTTACTAAAAGTTGAAAATGGAGAATTAGAACACTTGAAAACCTATGACAGTTATCACCTCGACATGCCTTCAGTTGGTCTTTGGG
The DNA here is from genome assembly GCA_964367805.1 of uncultured Gammaproteobacteria bacterium. Lineage (GTDB taxonomy): Bacteria > Patescibacteriota > Patescibacteriia > Patescibacteriales > UBA12465 > UBA12465. The sequence continues at coordinate 85 of CAYIZC010000058.1, read as the reverse complement.
AAAAAGAACCACCGGCCCAAGTGAAAAAGTATATGAAGGTGCAAAACTGGTACTTGCGTGATGCTAACTGGTCACCTGATTGGCC
>CAYIZC010000057.1:0-4357 GCA_964367805.1 uncultured Gammaproteobacteria bacterium | reverse complement strand
AAATAAAGACTAAAGAGTGTTATTTTTGTGTTAATAATCTTGAAGTAGATTATAAAGACGTGCGAACATTACGACGTTTTGTTAATTTTTACATGAAGATATTACCAGGAAAAAGAACTGGAGTTTGTGCTTGGCACCAAAGAAAATTAAGTACTGCTGTTAAGCGTGCTCGCGTTATGGCTTTACTTGCTGCTACTCATAAATAAGGTTTTTTAAAAATAAATGCTATGTTAAACTTTAATGAAATTAAAACTGGTAAGGTGATAAAAATTAATGGTGAGCCTTTTGTTATCATTAAGACTGATCATCATCAGATGGGCCGTGGCGGAGCAGTTCTTAAAACTAAATGCCGCAATTTAATCAATGGCAACATACTTGAAAGAACATTTCAAGGGGTTGAAAAAGCTGAAGAGGCAGATACACAGACAAAGAAAGCAAGCTTTATGTATAAAGATAAGGATGAGGCTCATTTCATGGACACAGAAAGCTATGATCAATTTAATTTGAGTCTAGAATCTATTGGTGATCAAGTTAAATTCTTAAAGGATGAGACTGATGTTGATGTTTTATATTTTGAAGATAAGCCAGTCGGTGTCAGCTTGCCAGTAAAAATGGACTTTAAGGTTGTAAGTGCTCCTCCGGGTGTAAAGGGAAACTCGGCGGGAAATGTTAATAAAACAGTCGAACTAGAAACTGGAGCCATAATTAACGCTCCTATGTTTATAAACGAAGGTGATATTGTTAGAGTCAACACTGAGACCGGTGAATATGTAGAAAGAGCTAACTAAAGCTATAATCTCTCAAAGTACATCTTTTATCTTTTAAAACCATCCTAGCGTAAGGATGGTTTTAATTTAACTTATATTTAATACTGTTTGTGCTATAATTTATCTATGACTAGTCTTATTATCATTGCTTTAATATTTTTTGCAATTATTGCCTACCTGCGCCTAGAGCTCAGCGTTCTTTTAATTATAGTCCTCCTTCCCACCTATCTTTTTAGATTCAATCTTCTGGGCATACCAGGGACAGTGCTAGAAGCTATGATTTTAATTAGCTTCATTATTTGGTTTTATAAAACTACTGGTTTCAAATTTTTAAAGTGGTATAAGCAAAAAGCAGAGCGAGTAGCTTACCCTTTTTACAGAGAAATAATCGCAATACTTATTGTTGCTTTTATATCATTGGCAGTGGCTAGTTTTAGTAATTCCGGCCTAGGAATTTTAAAAGCTTATTTTTTTGAGCCTATTATTTTGTTTATCTTGATATTAAACACTCTTAAAGGGAGAAAGGGGCGTGAAAAGATTATTATTGCACTTAGCTTAGGCGCTTTGCACGTCTCTATACTAGGAATCTATCAACAGTTAAGTGGTCTTTTTATATTTAACCCCTACTGGGCTCAAGCTGGCTCCAGACGAGTAGTTTCCTGGTTTGGCTATCCTAATGCAATTGGCCTTTACCTTGCACCTATAGCTCTCATATCACTTTCTTACTTACATCAACTTATAAAAGAAAAACGGAGCAAACAATTGCTTAAAAAGTTTATACTTATTTTGAGCATAATCTTATCAATCTTAACAATTTACTTTGCTAAGTCAGAGGGCGCTCTTATTGCCCTTGCTCTTGCCTTTGTAATCTATGCTTTCTTATCTTTTAAATGGGCAAAGCTCATTATCCCTATTGCTCTAATAATTTTTTCCTTGACTATATTTTATAACCCGAGTCTTAGGGGCTATGCTTTAGAAAAATTGACCCTGCAAGACCTGTCTGGTGAAATCAGAAAACAGCAGTGGAAAGAAACCATGCAAACCTTTAAAGGTCCTAATTTCTTTTTAGGAAATGGTTTATCTGCTTATCCTTTAGCTGTTGCTCCTTATCACCAAGAAGGTATATTTTTTAACTCTGATAAAATTGAAAATTTTCACTCTGTTTTATATGGTAGTGAGGAATTAAGGGCAAAGTACTGGCAACCAGTGGAAATCTATCTTTATCCCCACAATATATTCCTAAATTTCTGGACAGAACTAGGAATTTTAGGTTTAATTACCTTTGCATACTTAATAGTAAAATTTGAAGTGATATCCTTGCGCTTATTTTTAAAAAATAAAGATTATTTGGCCTTGGGCTTATTTTCCGCTATGTTAGTAATCCTAGTTCACGGATTAGTTGACGTGCCCTATTTTAAAAATGACCTAGCGGCTCTATTTTTTATAATATTAGCTCTTCTTGCTTCACTTAAATTAGATAATAAACTTAAAGAAAAATAATAATTATATGGCTGATGTATTACAAAAAATAATTGCCGAGAGTGGACTGGCTTCACGTCGTCAAGCTGAGGTCTTAATTAAAAGAGGCTCAGTTAAAGTAAACAATGTTACTGCTAAACTAGGTGACAGAGCTAATCCGGAAAAAGATGTAATTAAAATTAGTGGCAAACCCCTTCCAGAAAAAGAAGAGAAGGTATATCTTAAACTAAACAAACCGATTGACTACACTTGCAGCAACAAACGCTTCCCTGGTGAAAATAATATTTTTGATTTAGTAAAAGATGAGAGAAAACTTTTCTCCATTGGTAGGCTAGATAAAAATAGTCGTGGCCTTATCCTTCTAAGTAATGACGGCGAGTTAGCTCAGAAATTAACCCATCCCAGCTTTAAGCATAAAAAAACTTATATTGTAAAAGCAGATAGAGGTGATAGAGGGGTAATTTCTTTCAAAGACGGTTGGCGAATATGCACTAAGCTAAAACAAGGCATAGAAATTGGTGGCGGGGATGGTGTCGTTCGTGTTAAGCTAAGCGAGTATCTAGAGGATAACTCCTTTAAGCTTGTTATCGCTGAGGGCAAGAAAAGACAAGTTAGGAGAATGTTTGGCACTCTTAATCTAAAGGTATATGATCTTAAGAGGATAGAATTTGCTGGAATTAGACTGGACAACTTAGAAGAAGGCGCCGTAAAACCTCTAACTGAGAAAGAATTAAAAATGTTAAAAGATAATAACTAGCTTAGTTACAAGAAGGAGGGGTGCGAGAGTGGTTGAATCGGGCGCTCTCGAAAAGCGCTATACTGGTAACAGTATCGAGGGTTCGAATCCCTCTCCCTCCGCATACAAATCATTGTTTAGAATTTATGAAAGAAGCATTAGGTAAAAAAAGGGGTAAAATTATCTTGACTATTATAATTTTAGCTCTTTTAATTTTGTCTTTTGTTATCTTAAGCAAGTCTCAGATTACCAAGCCTGAAGCCCAGACAAATAATACTGATAGTGGCCAGGCAGATGATAACTTAAACAATAAACCTGATAAAGAGCCCTCTCAGGAAGTACCCCAAGAACCTAGTCCGGCTGAAAAACTTTTATCGCAAATGACATTGGAGGAAAAAGTTGGGCAAATGTTTATTGTCGGATTTAAAGGAACGGAGCCAGATTATTATATAGATAAGATGATATCTCAGCGAAACATTGGTGGCGTTATTTTAATGGGTCACAATATTATAAGCAGGCAACAACTAATAGCTCTAACAAATAGCTTGCAATTAAAATCAGCTAGCACTAACTTAAAAATACCTCTTTTTATAGCCACCGACCAAGAAGGTGGAGAGGTTGTAAGGGTGAGGGTGGCAGGAGTTTCAGAGTTTAGCGCTCAAGCTAATATAAAAAATAAAGAGCAGGCTTTTAAAGTTGCCTCTAATCGAGGGGAAGAGTTAGCGGACCTAGGAATTAATACAAATTTTTCTCCTGTACTTGACTATATTAGCGATGAAAAGTCTTTTCTATATTCTCGAACTTTTCAAGAAAGCCCAGATGAGACAAGTGAGCTCGGTTCAGCTATGATAGAGGGCTACCAAGAGCATATAATATCCTCTCCTAAGCATTTCCTGGGTCACTCAGATACTGTCACTGACCCTCACTCCTCCTTAGTTATTTCTAACTTTTCTTTAGATGATATAATGGAACGAGTTAATATTTTCAAAAAAATAAATGAAAAGTCACCTCCAGCTATGCTGATGACTTCCCATATTACCTATACTAATATAGACTCAAAAACTCCCTGCAGTTTATCTAAAAAATGTATTAATAACTATTTAAAAGATGCTGCCCATTTTTCCGCTGACAGCCTAGTTATAACTGACGCAATGGAGATGGGGGCAATTGCAAATAACTACAGCACTTCCGAGGCTGCAGTTATGGCAATAGGCGCTGGTAACGATATTTTACTCTATACCAGAAATCCTGAAAAACAAGCTGAGGCCTATGAAGCTATTGTTAAGGCGGTAAACAATAAAGAAATAGCCCTAGACCAAATTGACACCTCTGTCTTAAAAATACTAAAATTAAAAATGCGGTATTTATATTAAAT
>CAYIZC010000056.1:0-4426 GCA_964367805.1 uncultured Gammaproteobacteria bacterium | reverse complement strand
GAAAAGAGGAGGAGGAGGTTAAAAAAGTTGAGGAGAAGAAGTCCTCAGAAGAAGCGATGCTTTTAAGAGAGATAAGAGACTCTTTGCTTAAACAAAAACAATAGAAGGGTGGATATAGTGGTAGCGTATTTATAGCCAAAACCTTGCTTTATTTCAGTTATGGGTATATACTCATTATAGATAGTATCTAAAAAGATGCTGGCTATAAAATTATTTATAAATGTAATTATATAAGTATATGCCAAAATTAGATGGAAGTGGTCCTAGAGGAGAAGGAGCAATGACAGGAAGAGGAAGAGGTTCTTGTAAGACAACAGAAAGAGTGTCTTGCTGTGGCCGTCGACAAGGTTTAGGTTTAGGCTTAGGTCAAAATTCTTTTGCTACTGCAAGTAGCCTTGAAAGCTTAGAGCTAGAAGAAAAAGTGCTACAAGCAAGACTAGATTTTGTACTAGCGCAAAAGAATAAACTAAAATAGTAAAAAAGAGTAGATTAAGAGTTTCTATTTTAGTGTTTTGTAATTTAAGTTAATGATGTGTATATGGCCAGACCAAGACTTTGTCGAAATATCGGATTTCATCCAGAAGTTAGCTACTTTAAGCCACAGGGAGTGGCTATGTCTGAGCTTGAGCTTGTCAGTCTTGATATAGAGGAGCTTGAGGCCTATCGCCTGCGTTATTTAAATAGCTTAGATCAAAGTGAGGCAGCTAAAGAAATGAATATATCAACCAGTACCTACCAACGCATCATATATTCGGCCCATAAAAAGATTGCGGATGCGCTTGTAAATGGAAAAGCAATTGAAATAATAAAATAAAATATTTTATAAACTAATAAAAACAATATGTCTAAGATGAAGAACAAAAATAATTATATACTAGGAGGGGCTTTAGTGGTCCTAGTTATATTCCTTTTTCTTATCCCCGCTTTAAATAAGAGAAATAATAAAAAAGAAGAAGACCAATCTGCGTCTGAGCCAATTAACGGTATGATTATGTTAATTGAGTTTGATAAAATTGAAGGAATCTTGCAATGGGAAAAAGAGCTAGATAGTCGAAATTTAACGGCTTTAATTAAGGTGCAGGATAATGTCTTAGAAGAGTACCCCGATGTTTTTAAAAGACTAGCTGATAAAGGTTATGAGATAGCCGGTGGCTATGACGAGGCCCCTTTTTGGGAGATGAGCTATGAAGAGCAGTATAGACATTTAGCAAACTCTAAAGACCTAGTTGAGGATATATCTGGTAAAGAAATGAGAGTTTTTGGTAGTCGCTACTTTGCCTATGATGAAAACACCCTAAAAGCAGCTGATGCTTTAGGGATAGATTATATTTTAGGCAGAGGTATACATGATGTAGAGGCTGTTGTCTACCAACCAGAGGAGTATAGCACTAAGGTTATATCGGTTAGCAATGTGGATGTAGGAGAAATGGGCAGGGGTTCACTTTGTGACTATAGTCTTTGGGCTCGTGGTTCAGGAGCAGATGAATTCGGACAAATGTTAGATGAGAGTGTCGCTAAGAAGCCAACAAATATGATACTAGTATCACATGCCTATCTAGGGGGTACTAGAGCAGAGTGGTGGCAGGAGTATGAACGAGCTTTGAGCTTAGATAATGTTTCCTGGTCAGGTTTTAGTGATTGGATGAATGCTCAAGTGGTGGTAAACAAGCCAAATGCGGAGATAGAAATAAATAATGAGGTAAAATATACTGCCCCTAAACCAGAAAAAGAAATAGATGAATATGAGGCAATATCAGGAATAGAAATTAGTGATGAAAATTCAGAGAGCCTTATTAGCGGTGATGAGATGATGTGTCAATAAAATAAACTACTATAAGTTTAGTAAAGTCTAAGATTATTAATTATTAATTATAAAACTATGGAAAATGAAATAAAACAAGAAGAAATAATACCAATGCCAAGGATAGGAGACATTGCTCCATCTTTTAAAGCAAAGACTACGCAAGGAGATATTAACTTTCCCGAAGATTACAAGGGCTCATGGAGTATTTTATTTAGTCACCCAGCTGACTTTACTCCAGTTTGTACTTCAGAATTTATGACCTTTGCTTCTCAGGAGGAAAAGTTTAATAAAGCTAATTGTAAGCTAATTGGACTATCTATTGATGGTCTATTTAGCCACATTGCTTGGCTAAGAAACATTAAAGAAAAGATAGAGTTTAAGGGGATGAAAGATGTAGAAGTAAAGTTTCCCTTAATAGAAGATATTTCTATGAATGTTGCTAAGAAGTATGGCATGGTCCAGCCAGGAGAGAGTACTACTCAGGCAGTTAGAGCAGTGTTCTTTATTGATCCAGAGGCAAAAATTAGAGCGATTATTTATTACCCATTAAGCTTGGGTCGTAATTTTGATGAGCTCTACAGAGCTTTAATCGCCATGCAGGCAGCTGATAAGTATGGTATTGCTACTCCAGCTGATTGGAATCCAGGCGATGATGTGATAGTTCCTACTGCTGGCTCATGTGGCGTCGCGCAAGCTAGAATGGAAAATAAAGAAGATATTCATTGTCATGATTGGTTTTTCTGTACTAAGAAGTTAGATAAAGGTGATGTGGAAAGAGAAATAATGAATAGATAGCCTAAAGTTAGGTTTTATAAAACAGACTTGTAGGACCACAAGTCTGTTTTTTTATCTAGCATAAGTTTTTTTAAATATCTTGTAAATTAAGATGAAGTCTGGGTGTAATTATTTTAAATCTAGGGCTAAAAACCTTTGTTTTATTAGTTATATATTGACAATAGTCTAGTTTTTAGTTAATATGGCAGGGTTAAGCTCTTCCTTTTTTCTAAATAGTAGTTTAGTTGATGAGGAGAAATGATAGGGAGGGTTTTTGATTTATATACAAGAATAATACAAAGTAAGTAATATTAAATACTATGGCTGAGGAAGTAATTTTACGTTTCAATGAGGTAACTTTTGAATATCAAGCTAAAAAACCACTACTAGAAGAGGCGTCTTTTAGTATACGAAAAGGCTCTAAAATAACTCTAATGGGTCAAAATGGGGCTGGTAAAAGCACCTTATTTAATCTTATAAGAGGAGAGTTACAGCCTAAATCAGGGCGGATTTCTATAACTCGCGAAGCTAGCGTTGGCTCAGCCAGACAGACAATTAAGCGAGAAGAACACGATTTAACTATAGAGGAGTATTTGTCAAAAGTTTTCACACCAGTTCCTAAAAATATTAAGTCAAAAATTGCCAAAGCCCTAGATGCGGTTAACTTAAAGCTTGAAACTGATAGAATAGTGGGTAGTTTGTCTGGTGGACAGCAAGCAAGGTTGCTGCTATCTTATGCCATAATTCAAGATCCGGATATCTTGCTTTTAGATGAGCCTACCAATAACTTAGATAAAGAAGGGATAGATAGTTTAATTTCTTTCTTAGTGATGTATGAGAAAACTGTTTTAGTTATTTCTCATGACGCTGATTTCTTAAACTGCTTTACCGACGGAGTTATCTATCTAGATAGTTTTACAAAAAAATTAGAGACATATGTCGGTGACTATTATTCAGTTATAGAAGAAATTGACAAGAGAATAGAAAGAGAGCAAATGAAAAATGCTCAGCTAGAGAAAAGAATAAAAGACAGGAAAGAAAAAGTTAACTTCTTTGCCAATAAAGGGGGTAAAATGAGAAAATTAGCTAAAAAACTAAAGGATGAGACAGAGGATTTAGAGGAAAGCATGGTGGATGTCAGAAGAGAGGACAAAACTATTCGTGATTTTGAAATACAAAACCAGGAGGTGGTAGGAGATATAGTTAAAATAAGAAAAGTTAAAATAATTAAAAACCACGAAGCTAGCTATAAAGATGTCGATGTTGCAGTTAGGAAGAATGAGTGCCTGCATATAGTTGGTCCAAATGGAATAGGTAAAAGTAGCTTGCTGCGCGCCCTTGTCTCAGGCAAAGATGAAGGCATGGAAATACTGCCTGATGTTAGGGTGGGTTATTACTCTCAAGACTTCTCTACACTCGACTATAATCAGACGGTATTTGATTCTTTAGAAGAGGTTAAAAATGGAGAGCTAGATTTAGTTGAAATGCGCTCTATTGCGGCTGGATTTTTAATAACAGGTGATTTAATGGGGCACAGAGTAGCTGATCTCTCTGAAGGTCAAAAAGGATTACTTTCTTTTGCAAGGCTAGTTTTGATGAGACCAGGGCTTTTAATTTTAGATGAGCCTACCAATCACATTAATTTTCGTCATATACCAGTTATAGCGAAGGCTATAAATGACTATCAGGGAGCAATTGTCTTAGTGAGTCATATGACTGATTTCTTAGAGGTAGTAAAGGTAGATCAAGAGTTGGATTTAGGCAAATAAATAAGAAAATATAAAATAGGAAAAAGCTTCTATAGTATTAGGAGCTTTTTTTGTTTTATAAATTATGAACTAATATATA
>CAYIZC010000055.1:0-4465 GCA_964367805.1 uncultured Gammaproteobacteria bacterium | reverse complement strand
GTTAAATAATTATACTAATACACTTTTTCTTGGATACAGCTTACACTAAAACTGTTTCTCGGATAAAGCGAAATTTATGTTAGACAAAAAAACAAAAGAAAAGATTATTAAGAAATATAGAGTTCACGAAAGTGATACTGGTTCTTCACAAGTTCAGATTGCTATTTTGAGTGAAGAAATAAAAGAACTAACTGAGCATCTTAAATCTCATAAGCACGACTTCTCTTCTCGTCGTGGTCTACTAAAAAAAGTAGCCGAGAGAAGAAAGTTGCTTAAATACTTACAAAAAGAAAGTCCTGAGCAGTTTAAAGTAGTGGTTACTAAATTAAAACTTAAAATTGCCCAAAGATTAGAAGAAGAGGAGGCTGCTGAGAAGAAACCTGAAAAAACTGTTGAAGAATTAGAAGAAGAAGCAAAGAAAGAAGAGGATGAAGAGGATGAGGTAATGAGCAAGGAGAAAAAATCTTAAATATGATAAAACACAAAGAACAACGAGTTGGAGTTTTGGTAGATATTTCTAATATGTACCACTCTGCTAAGAATTTATACGGAAAAAAGGTAAACTTCAAAGAAATATTAGTAAAAGCAGTGGCTGACCGGAAATTGATCCGGGCCACTGCTTATGCTATAAGGACGGAAAATCAAGATGAACTTCCTTTTGCTGAGGCTTTAGAACAACAAGGCTTTGAAGTTAAAATGAAAGACTTACAAATTTTTGCTGGTGGCGCCAAGAAAGCAGACTGGGATGTAGGAATTGCGCTTGATGCTATTAAATTAGCTGACAAGCTTGATGTTATTATTCTTGTTTCCGGTGATGGTGATTACTTACCTGTTGTTTCCTATGTGCAAAATAACAAAGGCTGTTTAGTAGAAATTATGGCCTTTAGAAAGACTTGTTCTTCTAAATTAATTGAAGAAGCTGATGATTTCACTGACCTTGGTTCAAGTAGAAAGTACTTGATACACGACAGACCCTCTGGAAATAAAAAGAAAAAATAAGCGTAAAGACAATAAAATGTTTTTTAAAAATTAAAAATAAACTAATTAATTAAACTTGACCGTTAAATAGATAGCACTGTATTAGCTTACAGTTCTGTAATTTATCGGCCAAGTTAGATACAAATTTATGGAAAAAATATTTACAAAAGAGTGGCTTGGCCGTACTCTTACAATTAAAACAGGTAAAGTTGCAAAGCATGCCGATGCTGCCGTTTGGGTTCAATACGGAGAAACAGTAGTGCAAGCAACTGTAGTTCAATCAAAAAGTGAAAGAGATGGAGTTAGCTTCTTCCCACTTATGGTTGATTTTGAGGAAAAGTTATATGCCGCTGGTATTATAAAAGGTTCTCGCTGGGTAAAACGTGAAGGCAGACCGACTGACCAGTCAGTTTTAACTGGTCGCATGATAGATAGAACAATTCGACCTCTTTTTGATCAAAGTGATAGAAGAGATGTTCAAGTAATTCTAACTGTTTTAGCAGTTGACCACGAAAATGATCATGACATCATTGCTCTTGTAGCTGCCTCCGTAGCTCTATCTATTTCTGGTGTAGACTGGAAAGGACCGATAGGCGGAGTTCGTGTTGGTCTAATTGAAAATGAATTTGTTTTCAATCCAAGTTATGAAGAACAAGAGAAGAGTGTCCTTGATTTAATTGTTGCTGGCACCAAGGAAAAAGTAATCATGATAGAAGCAGCTGCAAACGAGATCAAGGAAGAGAAAATGCTAGAAGCAATTAATCTTGGTCAAGAGAAACTGCAAGGAGCAATAGAATTAATAGAAGAAATGAAAGCTGAGATGAAGCCGGTAATAAATGGCAAACCAGTTAAAGACTTAGACGCTTCCCAACTTGAAGCTGAAAAAGAAAAAGAAGCTTTACTTAAGATTGGAAAAGATTGGCTAAAGGATAATATTTTTGATACTTTATTTGATAAAGAATATTATAGTAAGCAAGAAAGAAAGGCAGCGGTGGTGGCTATCACCAATAATCTTGATACCTATCTTAAGAGCCAAGATATAAGTAGTGACAAGAGATCTTATGTTATCAAGCAATTAGTTGAACCTATGGTAGAGGCGGAAGTAACTAAGGCTATTTTAGAAGATAAAAAGAGAGTTGATGGTAGATCACTAACAGAGATAAGAGAGCTTATTGCTGAGGTGGCGATTTTACCACGTGTCCATGGTACTGCTCTATTTTCTCGTGGTGAAACTCAAGTTATGTCCATGCTTACTCTCGGTGCTCCGGGACTAGAACAATCACTAGAAGGAATAGAAGGACAAAGCAAAAAGAGTTTTATGCATCACTACAACTTTCCCCCATATTCTGTCGGTGAGGCTTCCCCTCTACGCGGAACTGGACGTCGTGAAATTGGGCATGGTGCTTTAGCTGAAAAAGCTTTAACTCCAGTCATTCCAACTAAAGAAAATTTTCCTTATACTCTCCGCATAGTTAGTGAGACACTGGGCTCAAATGGATCATCCTCAATGGCCTCAACTTGTGCCTCCACCTTAGCTCTTATGGACGCTGGTGTGCCAATTTTGCGACCAGTAGCTGGTATTGCTATGGGACTTGCTTCAAATGAAGATATGAGTGCTTGGGAGGTTTTAACAGATATTCAAGATTTAGAAGATGGTGAGGGTGGTATGGATTTCAAAATGACAGGAACCTCAAAAGGATTAACCGCTATTCAACTTGATACTAAAACATTTGGAATTACAGAAGAGATTATTAAAAAAACTCTTAGCCAAGGACGACAAGCTCTAAATGAAATATTAGAAGTTATAACTACTGCTATTCCTGAGCCAAGAGCAGAGATGTCTAAACATGCCCCTCGTATTGTCAGCTTTAAAGTTGATCCGGAAAAAATCGGCACTATTATTGGACCAGGTGGTAAGATAATTAATGCTATTATAGATGAGACTGGTGTTAGTATAGACATTGAAGATGATGGCCTTGTGATGATTTGTGGCACTGACCTGGAGATGGTAGATGCGGCTGTTAAGCAAGTAAAAGATATAGTCCATGTTTTTGAAGCTGGTGAAGTCCTAAAAGGTAAGGTAGTGCGAATACTTGACTTTGGAGCTTTTATTGCCTTAAGCGCAAATCAAGATGGAATGGTACACGTAAGTGAGTTAGCTCCTTATCGTGTTGAAAAACCTAGTGATTTCCTAAATGTAGGCGATGAAGTAACAGTTAAAATTAAAGAAGTAGATGATCAAGGACGAGTTAACTTAAGTATGAAAGGCTTGAGTGAAAACGAAGCCCTTTGGAAGGACGAAAAAGGAAAATCAAACGGAGCTTCAAACTCTCGCCCTAGCTACAATAATAATAGTAATGGACGCCCTAAACCATACAATGCTAATCGCCGATAATCTTGACTATTTACTAATAATAAGATAATATTTTTCAATATTAAGTAATACAGAAAAACAATATGTTAATGATAAAACTTTCCAAAGTAGGAAAAGTCAACAAAAAAGTGTTTCGTCTTATAATCTCTGAAAAGAGTCGTGATCCATTTGGTCGCGTCTTGGAGAACTTAGGCTCATACGACCCCTATACCAAGGAGTTAGTAGCTAAAGATGATAGAATAAAATACTGGATATCAAATGGAGCTCAAATGACTGCTACCGTTAATAACTTGCTAGTTGGCAAAAATATTATTGATGGTAAAAAAGTTACTGCTTCAAAGCCTGGTAAAAAAAGTCAGAAGCGACAAGACCAAGCTAAGGTCAAGCAAGACAAGAAGGCAGCGGCTGCCCCTGAAGAAGCTCCTGCGCCAAAGGATGAAGTTAAAGAAGAGCCAAAGGAGGAGGCTAAAGCGGAAGAAGTAAAAGTAGAAGAAACTAAAGAAAAAGAGACTACAGATGAAAAGGTAGCTAAGGGTGAATAAGCTCTGAAATACATATTCGAACTTGAGTTTCCAATTGACAAAGCTAGTGATAATGCTAAAATTGAAATAAGACTGTCAATCGAACAGTTATTTAATAAAGATTCAAGCTTGTAGACTAGTGCTATTAGTTTGAAAAATACATAAAAACTATGGAAGAGCAAGACAAAAGTTTTCTTGAAATGATAGTCAAGAATATTGTCGGAAATCCCGACGACGTATTGGTAGAAAGAACAATTGATGAAAGAGGAGTACTTTTAACTCTTAAAATCAATCCTGCCGACATGGGTTATGTAATTGGCCGTAAGGGTCAAACTGCACAAGCAATTCGTACTTTACTTAAAATTGTCGGTGCTAAAAATAATTCTCGCGTAAACTTAAAGATTTACGATCCAGAAGGCGGTAAGCGTCATGGTGGTGATAGCAATGAGAGAAAAGAAAGTCATGATACTCATGACACTATTGATACCTCAGCTATCGATGATTTAAACATCTAGTAACAAGTGTAAAACGATATACAAAAAAGCCCTTTTAAAAACGGGCTTTTTTGTTTATAATAAAGATATGAAATTTA
>CAYIZC010000054.1:0-4549 GCA_964367805.1 uncultured Gammaproteobacteria bacterium | reverse complement strand
CTTTATTAAAACTACAAATTCTCCTTTTAAATTTTTAGGATCAGATTCTAGAGTTTCAATTAAAATTTCAGGAGAAGAATTATAATAACTTTCGTGCATTTTTGTCATTTCTCGAAATAGGCTAACATCTTTTTCTAAAGCAAATTCTTTAGAGTATTTACTTAACTCACTTAATAATTTTATGATCCGGTGCTTAGATTCATACAAGACAAAAGGCATATCACTTTTTACAATTTTTAAAACTAGACTTTGGCGCCCTTTTTTATGGGGCAAGAAACCTAAGAAAATAAACCTATCAAAGCCTATACCAGCAAGTGACAGGGCCGCATTTAAGGCTGAGGGTCCAGGAATAGCGACTATATCTGTCTCCGGTAATCTCTCCCTTATACTACTTATAAGCAAACTACCTGGGTCAGATATACCTGGAGTGCCAGCATCGCTAATTAAAGCCAGCTTTTGACCCTCTTTAAGTTTATCTATTATTTTATCTATTTTTAAAATACCGGAATGCTGATGATAGGAAAGCAAGGGTGTTTTTATAGCATAATGTGACATTAGTTTTGTTGCCACCCTAGTGTCTTCACATAAAATAGTATCGGCTTCCTTAAAAATACGCAAAGCGCGCAAGCTAATATCTTCTAAATTGCCGATAGGTGTTGCCACCACGCTTAATATTCCCATATATTAATCTACATTATCTCTTCTTTCCCTAACATACTTAGTCCAATCTTCAGTTACATCAACTAAAACTTTAAAAGGAGCTTCAATGATGAAGTCGAAAACAAATACAAAAATATTTACCCGAGACATATTACCAGAAAGCCAGCGACCAACTAAAATGATAGGCATGTAAAATAAATCTATTAAGAGTGTAATTATATTCTCCTTTCTTTCTACTATCATCAAATCCTTAATCCCTCGAGAGACACGAACGCTAAAAAAACTGACAAAAGCTAAGAAGAATAGGAAAATTATCATGCTCACCCAGGTAAAGCCAATAAAGGATAATGCCTTGACTATAAGGTAAATAGAAATTAAAAATGCGACTGTATAAATTAGATTGAATATAAGGTTAGTTATAAAGCGTCTTTTTTTCTTAGGCATTATGTAAGTAGGCTGACGGACCTCCTCTTTGGTGGAAATTACTTGCTTGACTCCACTTAATATCTTTTTGGTATTATTTTCACCTGGCTTAGCGGTTGTCAAAACGATAAAGAATAACAGTACGGCCGGAAAAGTAATATTTATAAGCAGAGAGATAATATTTAAATCTTCACCAAACCATTTAATTGCCGGCACTTCTATTAAAACTACAAAAACAGACTTGGTTAAAAAGATGTAGATAATACTACGCAATGAAGCTCGCCACAACTTAGACTTAGATTTCTTGTATTTTTTGTTTATCGTTTGGGTGAGTAAACTAAAAAAAGCTTTTTCACCACTTTGGGCAACTTGATAAGATTTTACTGGATCTTCTGAAATTGTATCAGCTAGAGTGTTAAAATAAAGAGCATAGCGTCTAACTATCTTATCTATTGGCCGAATTAAAGGGTGATTTAATTGCTCATTTATTTTCTTGTTTATTAAATCTAAATTGGCTGCTAATTTACCTATCTCTTCTTTCTTTGCGTCCTTATCTTTCTCTCTATCTAAATCTAACCAAGTGCCATTGTAAAACTTAAACAAGACAAAACTTAACATGTCTTTATCTAGCTTTAAAAACTTACGCCCTATACTTAAATATATTTGAATTTCTAAATCTTTGGCCCAAGGAGAATCCTCTGGTAGGGCGATGTCTTTTTTAAGAGCATCGAACATGCTACTGACTATCATCTTTCTAACCCTATCAGGAGCTAAGTTATCTTCTATTTCACAGGCAGCTAAAGAAAGTATGAAACGAATAACATTATTTTTTTTCTGTACTAAAGTTTTTGCATCAGAGGCCTTTGCTTTAACCTCTAGGTCAGTGTTTATCTTATGTAGAATCTGATCTTTTAGTTGGATGTACTTATCAAGCAAGTTTCCTATTTCAAAAATCTTCCTTTCTGGAATTTCATTATTAGGCAAGTAACCTCCTCGTATAAGTTCGCTTAATAAATGATGGGATAGATTTTGACAGTCCACTTCTTTAATAACACCCTCAATTATAACTTGGCGTCTTAAAATTCGAGAAATAGCATTCTTTCTAAGCAAGTGGTCCTCATCATAATCAACCGCATTTCTAACTTTCTCATAAACAAAAGAAAGGCGAGAGATAAGCTCAGACACCTTTATCCTTGGCACGCTATCGCTTAATTTCTCTTTTTTTCGTTTTTCTTCACTATAGATAATCTGAAACAACTTCTTGGTATTATCATTTAATTCCAAGGCTGTGTCGATCTCCTTTCGCTTTATTAAATTTGGGCTAACCATATATAAGATAATGCACTTAAAAAAATAATAGTTTTAACTATTAATTATTTATATTTTAGCCTGTCTAGCCGTAAAAAGCAATAAATTATAAGCATCTTAGCTATATCTGAAAATTTAGACTCAATTAAAACGATATAAGTATTAGCTATTGACAGCAGGGCTCAAGTTTTGTATTATTAGCATAGATATATAAGTGGCCAAAAGGCTATTTTTAATTACCTATTTTAGCTAATATGAACAAACTAATAAACTACATCAAGGCCTCTGTTACTGAGATGAAAAAAGTTACTTGGCCTAGTAAAAAAGAAACCTATCGCTACACTGTTTTAGTGATAATAATTAGCTTAGCAACAGCTGCTTTTTTAGGTATGCTGGACTTTGCCTTTAATTACGGTTTTCAGCTAGCAATTTAAAGAATTTAGAAATATTTAAAAAGCTTCAAACAAATTTATGGCCAAACAAATTTTAAATCAAGGCCGACGTTGGTATGTGATTCACACCTATTCAGGTTACGAGGAAAACGTCGCTACAAATCTTAAGCAAAGAGTTGAATCCTTAGACATGGAAGACAAGATTTTCGATGTTCTAATTCCTACTGAGAAAAAAATTAAAATAAAGAATGGTAAGAGAAAAGTTTCTGAAGAGAAAATCTTCCCTGGTTATATTTTAGTAGAAATGATAGTAACAGATGAATCCTGGCACGTAGTTAGAAATACCCCTAACGTAACTGGCTTTATTGGTAGTGGCACCATCCCTACTCCTATTTCTGAAGAAGAAGTTAAATCCCTTCAAAAAAGAATGGGAGTTGAGGATCCTAAATTTCAAATTGATGTTGAAATTGGCTCCCCTGTTAAAATCAATGAAGGTCCCTTTAAAAACATGGATGGAAAAATTACGGCTATTGATGAGGCTAAAGGAAAGGTTAAAGTGTCTGTCTCTTTATTTGGACGTGAAACCCCAGTTGAGTTAGACTTTTTACAAATTAAAAAATCATAAGTATTTAATAACCGGTGTGTTGCTTCTGCACTCCACAAGATAAACAAATTATATGGCCAAGAAAATAAAAACAAAAATCAAATTACAAATTGCCGGCGGACAAGCTAATCCAGCACCTCCAGTCGGACCAGCCCTAGGTCAACATGGTTTAAATATTGCTGAATTTTGTAAAGAATTCAATGATAAAACTAAGGATCAAATGGGAAATATTATTCCGGTTGAAATTACTGTTTTTGAAGACAGATCTTACAGCTTTATTCTAAAGACTCCACCAGCAGCAGAGCTTATTAAAAAAGCAGCTGGTGTTAAAAAAGGATCCGGCAAACCCTTAACTGAGAAAGCTGGCTCTATTACTGATAAGCAATTAAGTGAAATTGCTGAAATTAAAAGAGCTGATCTTAGTGCTCGTGATCTAGATTCTGCTAAAAAAATTATTGCTGGTACAGCCAGGCAAATGGGTATAGAAATTAAATAAACTAATAATTAACTTGTGGGAGTGTTTATAATCTAAATACGCCTGCACCACAAAACAATATGACTAAAGAAAAAAAAGAAGACAAAAAAGTTGCTGAAAAGAAAGAAGAAATAAAGCTAGAAAAAAAACCAAGAGCTAAAAAAGAGAAAAAGAAAGCAGTTGCTAAGAAAAAAGTAGATTATACTAGCATCTACGAAAAGGAAAAAGCTTATCCTATTTCTGAAGCAGTAGATATTGTAAGAAAAATAACTAAGACTAAATTTGATTCATCTTTAGAGGTTCATTTTCGTCTAGGTATTAGCAATAAGAAAAGTGATCAACAAATTAGAGGCACTGTTAATCTGCCTCATGGAACTGGTAAGACTATAAAGATTGCTGCTTTTGTTAGTCCTGAAAATGAAAAAGAAGCCCGTGAGGCCGGAGCTGATATAGTTGGCGGTGAAGAATTAATTGAAGAAATTAAAAAAACTGAAAAAACTGACTTCCAGGTAGCAGTTGCTGAACCAATGATGATGAGAAATCTTGGTATGATTGCTAAGATTCTTGGTACTAGAGGTTTAATGCCTTCCCCTAAGAATGAAACTGTTAGTCCTACCCCAGCTAAAGTTATTACCGCTCTTAAGAAAGGAAAGATTAACTTTAAAAATGATGAAAATAGCAACCTTC
>CAYIZC010000053.1:0-4687 GCA_964367805.1 uncultured Gammaproteobacteria bacterium | reverse complement strand
TTCTTCTGGTTTTAGTTCATAAGCTTTATCGTAAAGAGAGACAAAATTATTAAATAAATTAATTTTTGTCTTTTCAAAGCATTCGTTTATCTCTAAAACAATATGCTTGTGTTTAAAAGCTTCTTCAACTGATAAATTATCGGCATCCTCGGGAATCATTTTTAATTTATCTTCTTTTTCACTTGCATTACCTATGTTTTCAAAATTTTTCATAAATATAATTAACTTTATCTTAATGTTTAGCAATGATATCACTCTATTTCTTTATTGTTAAGTATAGTCTACCAATAGTCCCTGGTCGTTACATTATATCAAAGTGTTGCACTTACTTATTGAACTTAGGTTTTATAAAATTAGTTACCCCTCCCCATGTCACCAAACCCAATGGAGAATCTAAAATCCATTAGTTAATTTTTTATTCAAATATCCATACTGCTAGATTTTGACTTATATCTTTCACATTTTAATTGTACAATATAATTGATGTTAAAAATAGGAGACAGGAACTTGAGGTGAGATGAATCAATAAATAAAGGATATTTCTTAAAATAGACATTTTAATCAAAAATACAATAAACAATTTAACATAACAAAAATGGGCCTAAGGCCCACTTTCGTGTCGTTGCTCGGGGACTAGGATTCGAACCCAGATAGCCAGGACCAGAACCTGGAGTCCTACCATTAGACGATCCCCGAATGAAGATACAAAGGCCTTATCTTGGCTTTTATATCTAATTTGTATTATTTATCTTCTCTTTTTGGTTTTAAGAATGGGAATAAAGTAACCTCTCTTAAGGGTTTGTCTACTAAAAAAGCAAATAATCTTTCTCCAAAACCAAAGCCACAAGTAGGAGGGATACCATATTCTAACATCTCTACAAACTCAAGGTCAGGCATCATCGCCTCATCATCTCCCGCCTCAAGTAATTCCTGCTGAACTTCAAACCTTTTTCTTTGATCAAGTGGATCATTTAATTCAGAAAATCCATTACCAATTTCACTACCAGCAATAATAATTTGAAATCTCTCAGTTAACTCTGGGTTGTCAATTTTTGCTTTAGCCAGTGGTGAAACTAATTTTGGATGATTTACTAAAAATACTGGACCAGCAATACTTTTGCGACAATATTTCCATAGAGTGTCCATTAGCCTTTCTCTATTATCACCCTCATATCTAACCTTTAATTCCTCTAACTTCTCTTTCATCGCTCCTTCTGTGGCTACTAAAACATCGATACCAGTCTGGCGCAAGACTTCTTCCCGGTAGTCTAATTTAGGCCACTGCCCGGCTAAATCATATTCAAAACCCTTAGTGCTAAATTTTGTTTTCCCAAACACTTCTTTAGCTAATCGTTGGTAGAGTTCTTTGGCAAGCTCCATTCCTTGTTCGTAATCAGCATAGGCTAGATAAAATTCTAGGTTGGTAAATTCTTGTAAGTGATCAGGACTTGAACCCTCGTTGCGATAGACCCTACCTATCTCAAAGGTCTTTTCATAACCAGCGGCCATAAGTCTTTTTTGCCATAGCTCGCCGACTGATATTCTTAAGTAGACATCTTGATCGTAATCCTTGTGATAGGTTTTAAAAGGATTCGCCTCAGCTCCGCCTGTGGTTGTTTCTATAGTTGGGGTCTCCACTTCAAAGAATCCCTTCTCTTTCATAAAGTTTCGAGCTACGTCCCAAAATTTAGATTTCTTATAAAAAAGATCTCTTAGCTCTTCATCTAATAATAAATCTAGATAACGCTTCCGATATCTTCCCTCTTCATCCTTTAGACCAAACCAAGTACTAGGTATGGCATTTATAGCTTTAGTAAGAACCGACCACTCCTCTACCATTAAACTTTCTTCTCCTTTATGAGTGAGAAAGCACTTAGCCTTAACTTGAATAAAATCACCCCTATCTATCAGTTTAACAAAGTCTTTGTAGGAATCAGCTCCCAGTATCTTCTTCGATAGAGCAATTTGAATATTAGCGCTCCCATCTTCTAAATTCGCAAAGGTAAGGTTACCATGACTTCTTAAGCTAAGTAAACGACCAACAACATAAAAAGCAGCCTCAGACTTTGAGAGCTCTTTGTAGGCTTTAAGCACCTCTGAGATCTCATAGTCTCGCTTTACTTTAGCGGGATAGGGATTTAGGCCTTTCTCTTTTAAAGTAGCTAGTTTTCTTAGACGCTCATCACGCTCAGCGCCATGGTCTAACTCTTGCTCGTCTTTGTTTACAGAAGCATTCATATTTATATTTACTCAATTTTTAAAATTTTATACTTTAAAACACCACGCGGAGTTTGCACCTCAACTGATTCTCCCTTGCTGTGATGCAGAAAGGCTACACCAAGAGGAGACTCGTTAGATATCATACCATTTAAAGGATCAGCTTCATTAAAGCTCACTATGGTATATTTTTTAGTCTCACCTTTTTCTGTTTTAACAGTAACGTGCGATCCCATTAAAACCTCATCCTTTGAGCCATTGTGCTCAAAAATAGTGACATTTTTTAAAATATTAGATAGCTCAATAATTCTTCCTTCATTTAAGGCCTGAGCATCTTTTGCCTCACTGTACTCTGCATTCTCACTTAAATCACCTAACTCTTTAGCGCGCTCTATTCTATCTGCTATTTCACGCCTTTTAGTGCTAGATAAAAAGTCTAACTCTTTTTTTATCTTATTATACCCTTCTTGAGAGATGATTTGTTCATTCATAAATTTTTTTTATCTTTTTTAACATTTATTATGCTTTAATATACTTTATTTTTAGCAATAAGACAAGAGCTTACAATAATAAAACCTATTCCTAGGGGGTGATTTAGATATGGAGTAAAGAAATGAGTTATAGCTAGAAAGAGTATTGCTGAGAGTAGTCCGTAATACAGGTAATCGTTACTTGCAATAGCTCTTTGGTAGGTTTTTTTTATAAGAGACCAGAGTAAATAAAGGTAAGCTAGGAGGCCAATTAAACCCACCTTAAGGCAAATATCTAAGTAACCCCATTCAAAAGCATAAGTAGTGTAGATGCCGTCGGGGTTATTTTCTAAAACTCTAGGGTCTTGTGACCTGTAGCTTATCATAGCTCCAAAGCCCTGACCAGAAATAGGATTTACTAAAATAGCATCCATTAAAGGGGGTAAGAGCGACCAACGACTAGCTAAGGCGGCTTCTTCGCTGCCGCCAGTTATCCTTTCACTTATCTGAGCGTCTAATGCGCCTGAAGAGCCCCTAGGAAGAGTTAGTAAAATAAGTGCCACCCCTACAAGAGAACTAAGGACAATAAAAAGAAGCGGGCGGATGATGAGCTTCCTGTTTTTCTTTATAAATAATATCAGTAGTAAAATAGAACTAGCGCCAAGCAAAGCTAACCAAAATGAGCGAGATAAACTAAGCACTATAGTGGAGAAAAATAATCCCCCTGCTAAAATAAGTAAGCTGGTCTTTAGTTTTAGTTTTTTAAGACTAAAGCTAAACTCTTGGCTTTTGGCCAGAAGAAATAAGTAAGCGACTACCACGAAGCTTTGCGATTGAATAAAGATGCGATTCCAAGAGCCAGAAAGAACAGTCATCTCCCCTACCAAGGTTTTACGTAACCAGCTATAAACGGGGAAAGTAAAGGTGTTGTGAGAAAAAATAGCTAAAAGAATTAAAGTTTTAAGGCTAATCCAGATAGCTCCTATAAATAAAACTTGAACCAAGTCTTTCCTTTTTGGAGCGATAGCAATTAGAGGAAAAAGAGTAAGGAAGTATAACCAGTTATTGAAGTCAAAGAAAATAGCCGAAAAATCATTGCCATAAATTAAAGCTGAGACTAGGCCTAAAAGTAAAGCCCCAGCTAATAAAAGATATGGTTTTAAAAATGTAAAGTTTAAAATATTTTGCCAATAAAGAGAATTTTTCTTGTCTTTTAGAAGCTGTTTTCCAAATTTAATTACAAAAACAAGCATAAATATTGCCCAAATTGCAATACGCAATGAAAGTAATCTTTCACTATTTAAAGGCAAGTAAAAAAGGTAACCCTTGGAGCCAATAATTAACTCCAGTAAAAGAATAAGGAGGGCACTTTTAAAGCGATAGATAGATAAAAATAAAAACAAGATGAGAATAAGAAAAAAGATAATTGGCAATAAGCTGGGATAGGACAAGGCCAGAAAAGACAGGAGCTCTACTCCTAAAAAAGCAGCTAACAATAAGCCTATATTTTTGAATTTATATTTTTGAGTTAACATGGTAATAAGTTTTATATTCTTAGTAAGAGCTGAGTTCAGGTAATTTAATTACATCTCCTTCTTCTATTTTTAAAGTCTTCGCCCGTGATCCAAGCAGCTCTATTACATAATCTACTGGCACTTCACTGTCATATATATTTTGCGGACTACTTCCCTCAGGTCTAAGATCGTGATAAATTTTTACAATCTTCCCCTCGGTAATAAAAATGATATCTAGGGGAAAGCTCATATTGCGCATTACAAAACTTTGCTTTTCTTTTTTAGGAAAGCTAAAGAGCATGCCACAATCAAGACAAATTTCGCTGCGACCAGATAATCCTAAATACCTTTGTGTGGGAGTGTTGGCAATTTCTAAATCTATAGTTCTATTGCCTACTTGCCAGAGCACTTTATTATAACCCGCAAGCTCTCCTATACTTTTATTTTCTAAATGCCTAACATAGAAAAAACTTAAAACAATAAAAA
>CAYIZC010000052.1:0-4839 GCA_964367805.1 uncultured Gammaproteobacteria bacterium | reverse complement strand
TATACTCTTAAATTTAACACCACTATTGACCCAGATAGTCAGCCTTTAAATATGATACATATTGATTGGGGTGATGGTGATCAACAGGCGATTACAGGAACAGACCATAGGCCAGATGGAAGCAACCAACATACTTTTTATCACTATTACTCTAAGGCTGATTTAGGTAAAACCATAAGAATTCAGGTTTGGGATAACTGGGATCAGAGGAGTTCTATTTCTTTTTCACCCAGCAATTAATTAACTTAAGAATGTGATGATATGGAGCCAGAAAATTCTTCCGGACAAGGTCTAGATGCAAAACTTTTAGCAGATAGTAATAGAAGTGCTAGTAGGACTAGATCGGGAGATTTGCGAGCAGCTAAAAGAGAGGCTAGTAGCAGTGAGGATGCTAATTTTTTAGAAGAAGAACCAAGTAGTTTGCGTCAAGCAGTTATTCAAAAGAAGAGAAAGGAAAAATTAGAAGGGAAAGAGAAAAAAGGCGAATCTTTGGCTAAGAAAGGAGCGGCGCCGATAAGAAATAGTACTAGTGCTCTTTTAAGGTCAGCTTGGGCCAATCTAATTACTAGTTTTGGCTTAACTCTTCTTTGGATAAACACTCATGTTTTCTTAGGTCTAGTAGTTGGTAATAATTTTTTCTGCAAGCTAGGAGAGGAGTGGACAGATAGACCTGGTGTGGGAGCGTCTGGAGCTGCTGAAGGTGAACTTGCTAAGAAAATGGGTGGCACGATCGGAACAGCGGAAAAAATTGGCCTAGGCTGTTTAAACCTCGGTTGCCTCGTAATAATTTTAGTTGTTGTTGGTATAATAGGAGTGCTCTTAGATGTAGTTGAAAATCCCATAAAAGCATTTGGTGCTTTAATTGGCTGGGTCTGGGACACCACTGCCGGAAAAGTTATAGAATTTTTAACAGGTAAATAGGATTTAATATTATATGTTAAATAAACTAAAAAAAATATCAAACAAAAGGAAAGCTACTTTCAGTATCTTATTCATTGTAATTTTAGCTTTTGTTTTAATTGGTCCTAGTGCCCAAGCTAATTGGGCAACTGATATAGTTGGCAGTCTTGCTCGAGCAATCGTTTCTGCCTTGGGTTGGATTTTAGCCAAACTAATGGCCGTTTTAATTTATGTGGCTCGTTATAATGAGTTTGTAAATGCACCAGCGGTAGAAATGGGTTGGGTGGTTGCCAGGGATATCGCCAATATGTTTTTTATTGTTATTCTCCTTATAATATCCTTTGCCACAATACTACAACAAGAAAAGTATAATTATAAACAATGGTTGCCGAAACTAATTTTGATGGCTGTTTTAATTAACTTCTCAAAAACTATTTGCGGTCTTCTTATAGATATTTCTCAAGTAGTGATGTTAACTTTTGTAAATGCATTTTCCGAAATTGGAGCCGGAAGTTTAACTGATATGTTAGGAATTGCTAATTGGCAATCTTTAAAATCTGACACCGGAAATAGTGGCTGGGAACTTACGGCTGCTTATGTGTTAGCTGTTATATACGCTGTTATTGCTTTAGCTGTTGTTGCCGCTATGGTAGCAATGTTAGTTATGCGTATTATTATGATTTGGGTTTATGTTGTTCTTTCTCCTTTTGCCTATCTTTTAGCTTCTTTTCCTGGGGGAACAAACTACTCTTCTAAGTGGTGGTCAGAATTTACTAAAAATTTACTTATTGGTCCAGTTTTAGCTTTTTTCATATGGCTTTCATTTGCTTCTATGGGCGCGGGTAATAAGGTAGAGGGTTTAAACAGTTTAACTGATGCAGATGGCGTTGTTATAAAATATGATGCAAGTGACGCCCTTGCTAGCCAGAGCACTTCCGATGTAATGATGAAGTTTATTATTTCTATTGCCATGTTAATTGGCGGTATGCAAATAGCCCAGGGAATTGGTGGCGCCGCTGGTGGTGCAGCCGGAAAAACTATGGGCAAGCTTAAAGGAATGGGGCTTGCCGCTGGTGGTGCAGCTGGTGGTTACGCCTTGGCCAAGACTAAGTGGGCAGGCAAGAAGACAGCTGGAGGAATTAAAAGAGCTGGCGGCACTGTTTTAAGTACAGCTGATAAAGCAATAGGGCACAAGATAGACCAGGCCAGAGGAACCAGTAAATATGGTGATAGAGGTTTAGTTGGACAAAGTGCTTTAAGTGCTAAGACTTTTGCAAATCGAAAGTTAGCCATTTTTAAGGGTAAGCAGGCTGGGTCTCCCGAGCAGCAGGAATTGGCTGAGAAGAGGAGAAATTATTTTGAAGCCGCTAAATTTGATAAAAATAAGGAAAGTGAAAGCGAAATGGCTACCATGTCGCATAACGGTAAGCAATACAGAAGAGCTGCAGAGGGGGATAATAAAGGCAAGATGGTAGAAGTTGATGAGCAAGGAGCGCTTACAAATAATGTCTTAAAAGCCAGCGACGGTAAGGAGGTAAAGGCTATGACAGGAGCTGAGGCCGCCTTTAGTGATGCTAAAAGACAAAACTACCGCTCTGTTAATGTTGAAAACAATAAAGCTCAGGAGAAAAAAGTTGATGAGTCTAAAGCTAAGCTCAGTGAAATGAACTTAAACTCTGGTGAAATTGACCGTAAGTTAGCTAGTGCTGCTACCTCAGCAGTTGATAAGATGGCACTTGCCATGATAAAGGCAAGTAAGGGTTCTTTTAAAACTAAGACTGAGGTTGAGGAAGCGAGAAAATATGTCAATGCTAATCCTAATTTAAGCTCTAAGTTTAATGATGAGATGGATGCTAAGAGGCCAGACCTTAACTATGACTTTAATTCAGAGATTGATAACGCAAGATTTAAAAAGAGGCTTTCTGCTGGAAAAGTTGATTTAAATAAGGTTGGTGATGAGACTTTGGGAAATAGTGGTTTCTTGCAAGCAGTGGAAGAACAAAAAGGAGCAAACTTTGCTCCTACCATTCAAAAAATGGTAAATGAAAGAGGTGCCAATGCTAAAGCTCAGCTATCTTCGGGATTGCAGCAGCGTAAAAATGAAGTGTATGCTAACCCTAATCTTAGCCCTAGTCAAAGAAAAGATGAAACTTTCCACTTGGCTAAGATACAAGCAGATATTAATGGTGATTGGGGAGGCTCATTTAAGGATAACAATGATAACTTAGATACAGCCGCCCTGCAGCAATATGTTAAAAGTGCAAAGGGTAAGAATTTAAACAACATGAGCGCTGATGACTATAAAAATAATAGTGATGTTCAATCTTCAGTTCGCTCTAGTATTACAGCTGGACAACTTAGCGCCATGATGATGGACGGTGGCAACGCTGAGTTAGTTAGAGCTATTCGTGATGATATTTTAACTAAGTCTAGAGCTGGTAATATTATAAATCCAGACGGCACTAGAGCCGCAGCTCCTAAAATTTATACAGACATTCAAGCTAATGCAGCTTTGTTAAGTTACTAAAATATGTGGGAAATAAAAAATTTGTACGAAAAATTAAATAATTTACCCGAACCTACTCGCTCTTATGCCATGTCACTTAAAGGGGCTAATATAAATAGTGATATTTTTAGTCTGGCCAATGTAGAGTCTGATAAATGGGCCTCTATTACTTTGCTTATCTCAGGGATAATAGTAAAAGAAGTGGAGCTAAATGGATTAGAAAATAAAATTAAAGATTTTTTAGGACTAGGCGTTGATCAAGCCTTATCTTTAGCGATAGAGGTGGCTGGTGCTAGGTTATTAATTTTTGACGACTGGTTAGGCGGGGAAGTGGAAAAGTATTTAAAGAGTCATGAGGTAGATTTAAGTCGTTATGCCGCCCTTATTGCCGAACAACAATTAGCCATTGCTAAAGAAAAAGAATATTTTCAGGACCAACTGTCAGATGACGAAATAGTAGAGGAGGAGATAGAAGCGGGCGACGACTTTAAGGACGTCTTAGCGGATGATACGATAGACACGCTAGATTTTGATTTGAGCAAGGAAGAAAGAGAGGCGGATATTGAGGCTAGAAAGAAAGATTTGCTTAAAATCCTCAGTGGCGATTTTTTAAGAATTTTAAAATCGAATAATTTAGATGAATTGTATGAATTTAATTATTCTTTTGTCCTTGTTTGGGTAGAAGATGAATTTTTCCATACCGCGGTTTCACCTGCCTTACTTTCCAATCAAGAAAAGATTGCTAGCGCTAATTTAATTGACTCAGACGAGGAGAAGTCAGCCACTATCTCCAGTCTACTTAGAACTTTTATTAAGATCTATGGCTTAAGTGCAAATGACTTAAATATTGCTGAATTTCTATCTTCAAAAGCAGTTAGTCTATTTTCTGATGCAGAAAAAGTTTTAGCCCTACGTATTCTTAAATTTAATAATAATACAAATAATTTAGATTCATACCTGGAAGCAGATTTTCAAAATGTACCAGAAGGCTTTGAGGTATTATCTCCGCCGGCAACAAGCTTAAAAAAAGAAAAAAAGGAAGCTTTAAAACCTAGAGAGAGCGTGTTAAGTGAGAAGCCAAAGAGAGGGGAAGATTTAAGTAAGCTAGTTATTCCTAAAAAAACAGAAACTAAGACTAGCCCTAGTTTAAAAAAGCCTGATATTTTAGAAGTAGATAGAAAAAAGGAAGAAGTAAAAAAGGTGGTGACAGTAAGCTCCACTTTAGTAGAGGAACTAGAGAAAATACTGCAAGATTATGCGCCGGGTAGCTTAGAGCACAAAACTATTTCTCAAGAGATAAGAAGATTAGACTCTAGTAAAAAGAAATAATTATGAACATTTTAAATTAATGTTTAAATGAAAAGCTAAAATTATTTAGCTTTTTATTTATTTATATTTTAAATAATAAATAAACAAAAATAAAAGTAATATAC
>CAYIZC010000051.1:0-4928 GCA_964367805.1 uncultured Gammaproteobacteria bacterium | reverse complement strand
ATCCTAGTGAGACTTTAAAAAATGCAATAAAAGATAATTCTAATTTTAGCTTTAAGGTTTTGCATTGGCCTTTTTATTCTTTTTGGACACTAGGAAGACTAACGCTAGAGATGATAGTGAAGCGACCAGATGTTTTATTTATTCCCGCTCACACCATGCCTTTGGTTTATCCTAAAAAGACGGTCAACACTATCCATGATATTGCTTTTAAAAGAGAGAGTGATCTTTACCGATCTTCGCGGGTTAAGACAGAGAAAGTTTCTTCTCGGCGTTTTATAGAATTTGCAGTCAAGCTACTTACCCGAGGGAAGTATGCTTCTGATTCGCTAGACTATCTTTATTGGTCAACTGATTTTGCCCTAGATAAGGCTAAAAAAATCATTACTGTTTCCAATTTTACTAAAGATGAAATTCGACACTTTTATCCAGAAATAGATCAAGAAAAAATTAAAGTTGTTCACAATGGTTTCAATAATAGACTTTATAATGACAAAAGAGATCCAATTAAAGCGAAGGCAGTTTTAGAAAAGTATGACATTAGCTTTCCTTATTATCTCTACATCGGTCGGATAGAAAAAAAGAAAAATACTCCCACTTTAATTGAAGCTATGGGGTTACTACGAGAGAATCATCCTGAGATTAAAGAAAAGATGGTTTTAATCGGTGATGCTAGCTTTGGTTATGACGAGGTAAAGTATGTTATAGAAGAGTTTAATTTAAATACGGAAGTGATTATGCCTGGCTGGATAGAGGAAGAAGACCTGCCTTATATCCTAAAAGCTGCCACCGCTTTTATTTTCCCTTCTAAGCATGAAGGTTTCGGTATACCTATTCTTCAAGCTCTAGCCTCTGGCGTGCCGGTAGCTGCTTCAGATATTCCAGTTTTTAAAGAAATAGCTGGTGACTCTGTCTTGTATTTTGACCATCAAGACAAGCTCTCAATAAGTGAAGCCATGGCTACTTTAGTAAGTGACAGAGAGCTAAGGACGGACTTAATTGCTAAAGGAAAAAAACAAGCCGCTAAGTTCTCTTGGGAGCAGTGTGCCCGTGATACATTAGAAGAAATTACTAATTTTTAAACAAAATAAGAGCTAGTCTTTAACTTGTAAAAATGGATTTATATGCTAATATATAGATGTTATATGAAAATTATACTAACATCTATTTTTATTTTAATTAGCCTTTTTGCCAGGCCGGCTTTGGCTGTTATTTCTCCTAATGACCCCTATGTCGCTAATCAGTGGTATCTGTCTAAAATAGAGGCGGATAAAGCCTGGAGTAAGATATCTTCCAGTCCTAATATGATTATTGCGGTAATTGACTCTGGCATTGCCATAGATCACCCCGATTTAAAAGATAACATTTGGAAAAATAAAAAAGAAATAGTAGCTGATGGAATAGATAATGACGGTAATGGTTTTATAGACGATGCTTTTGCTTGGGATTTTATAAACAACACTCCTGACCCTAGACCTAGTTTTAGTGGGGAGTGGACTGAGGCAGGAGTGTCTCATGGCACCTTAGTAGCTGGTATTATTGCTGCTTCTGGCAATAATGGCAAAGGAGTGACAGGAGTAAGCTGGCAAGCTCAGATTATGCCCCTTAAAGCTTTAAATGATAAAGGGGAGGGAAAGATTTCTGATGTAATAAGGGCAATAGATTATGCAATTAATAATGGCGCTCATATTATTAATCTTTCTTTTTCTAGTTTAAATTATAGTCCTGGATTACAAGAAGCAATTTATCGAGCTCATCGCGCCGGTCTAATGGTGGTAGCAGCGGCTGGAAATGAAGAGGCTAGTAGTGGTGGCTATGATATAGATGAAACTAAGCTTTATCCCGCTTGCTATGACGGACTTTCTCCCGGAGAAAATATGGTAATAGGAGTAGCGGCTACGGACGCTCTTGATCAAAAGGCAATTTTTTCTAGTTACGGTAGCAAGTGTGTCGATATTAGCGCCCCAGGTATTAGTTTTTTTAACACCGTAACTTACTCCAATTTTTTAGCAGACCCAAAGTATTATGATGGCTATTTTTCCGGCACTTCTTTAGCCGCCCCTTTGGTTTCAGGGGCCCTCGCCTTAATAGCCGAGGCTAATCCTGAGCTTAGTCGAGAAGAGATAATAGACATACTTCTTAGCTCTTCTGATAAGATAGAGAGCCTTAATCCCAAGTATAGAGGAAAACTGGGTGCTGGACGCCTTAATGTTAACCGGGCTGTTGAAATGGCCAAAGAAAAGCTATATAGCAAATCTAGTCGTTTAGTTATAGCTCCTTTAAATAAAACGCTTATTAGTGATGGAGAGGAGAAGAGTAAACTAGTGGCTAGCAATGGTGACTTTGTCTCCGACTTAGATATTTCATACTTAAGCTTAGGACTAGATTATAAGGCTGGGGATGTAATAGGTGATTCCCGGGATGAACTAGTTCTAGGAGCAGCTAAAGGTAGTGAGCCACGAATTAGAATATATGACTACAAGGGGAAATTATTACATGACTTTCTCGCTTATGATAAATCTTTTTTAGGAGGAGTAAATATTAGTCTGGCTGACTTAAATGGAGACGGAAAAGCGGAAATTATAGTTGCTCCAGCCAGCGCTGGTGAAGCTAAGATAAAAATATTTGACTATCAAGGGCAGCTAAAAGATACCTATAGCATAGGGGCTGACTCATACTTTGGCGGATTAAATGTAGCTAGTGGTAATATAGACGGTAAGGGTCTACCTGAGATAGTAGTTTCCTTTAGTGCTGGAGCTGAGCCGCAGATAAGAATTTTAAGTGCTAAAGGTGAGCTTTTGGGAATATTTCTGGCTTATGAAAAAAGTTTTCGCGGCGGAGTAAATATTTCAGTGGCTAACCTAGATGGGCGCATAGATAGAAATAAAGCGGAAATTATAGTGGCTCCTGGCCCAGGTAGGGAGCCAGAGATAAAAATATTTAATCATCACGCGGAGCTAATTAGGAGCTTTGCTGGTTTCAATAGGAGGTGGCAAAACGGAGTTAATCTAGCAACAGGAGATGTAAACAGCGATGGCTTAAAAGATATTATTTTAAGTGCCTACCCCGGAGGAGCACCACATGTCAGAGTGTTTAATGATAAAGGGATCATACTTGAGTCTTTCTATGCCTACAGCGAAGACTTTCTTAAAGGGGTGAAGGCTGGTATAATAAAAGTAAATAATTAAAACTATGGCCAAGAAAATAATTTTTGATAAAAATAATGTATTAGTTGCGGGTGGAGCTGGTTTTATCGGTTCTCATCTTTGTGAAAAATTACTTAAAACCTCTAAGGTGATTTGTGTTGATGATTTTAGTTCCAGTAATCAATTAAATATCGACCACTTGCTAGCTAATTCTAATTTTACTTTCATAAAACATGATTTAGCAGAGCCTCTTAATCTTGATGAAATTCCCGAGCTGCAAAAATTTAAAATAGAGTTTCAAGGCATACAGGAAATATATAATTTAGCCTGCCCCATGTCACCGCGTAATTTTTTAGATAACCGCATTGCTAACTTAGAGGCAAACTCTTTGGTTGTAAAAAATTTACTAGACATGACTTTAAAATATAGGGCTAAGTTTTTACAGTTCTCCTCATCGGTTGTCTATGGTCCTCGAAACATCTCTGATCCTAGTTTGAAAGTAAAAGAAAGTCATCTAGGGGAAGTGAATAATCTTTCGGATCGCGCTTCCTATGATGAAGGGAAGAGATTTGCTGAAACTATGACTGTCACTTACCGCGATGTCTATAATCTAGATGCTAAAATTCTTAGATTATTTCGTGTCTACGGACCCCGAATGCAATCTAATGATGGTCAAATGATTCCTGATTTTATCAATAATGCCCTAGATGATAAAGATATTGTTATAAATGGAGATGAAAATTTTTCCTCATCCTTTTGCTACATAGAAGACGTGCTAGATGCAGTTGAAAAAATGATGGCCTCAGATTTAGTCGGACCTTTTAATATTGGTTCTGATGTTGATTTTAAGATAGCAGATTTAGTAGATATTATTTTGCGAGAAACCGAGTCTAGCTCTAAGATAACTTACGCAGAAAGACTCACTTTTTTTACCGAGCTTCTTTTACCCGACACTCATCAAGCTAGAAATGAGCTGGGCTGGATGCCTATTGTAACTTTAGAAAATGGCCTTAAAAAAACTATCTTTGATATTGAGGCTCATAAGAAGTTGCATCGCTTTGAGATTTAGAAAACACCCCTTTTAAATTATAAACAAGAGGCCACCTTTTTAAGAGGTGGTTTTTTTTATTTCATTCACTTTCTTCTACTATTGACAAATGTTTGTAAATAGTGTATAGTTTAATGCAGTTCTTAGTACAAATCCAATAAAAAAATATCAGAGATGAGAAGAATTACGGCGAGCTTAAAAAGAAGGCTGGAAGTTAAAGTAGCGGAAACATTAGCAGAGTACAGCGAGTTTAGAAAAAACTTAGCTGAAAATGCCAGCCTAGGAGTTAGCATCAAAGATGGACTCGTAGAGGAAAACATCTGGGAGCAAAAAATTAAGAGTTTAAAAGAACCTCTTAAAAGGTCTAAAACCATTACCCCCTTTATGCAAAATGAGAAAGTGGACTTTGGTACTCGCCTTACTTTGCTTTATCCCAGTGGTAGAAGCCAAGATCTTATTATCGATGGCGCTAATTACACAGATGATGATTTGTTAATAATTAGTTACAATTCAAAGATTGGCTCGAAATTAATCGGGAGAAAAGTTGGAGATACTATAGAAATTGACAAGCGAGAGGTAAAAATCGAAAAGATTGAATACCCCTGGTAAGTACTTGCCGTCTCAAAAAAATGAGACGGCTTTTTTAAAACAAAAAAACATAGTTTGGGTATTTTAAATTGAAGCCCAGGCTATAATGTAGTATAATAAAGAGATAAATTAAAATAAATATCTATATG
>CAYIZC010000050.1:0-5064 GCA_964367805.1 uncultured Gammaproteobacteria bacterium | reverse complement strand
TATCAAATATTAGCTTATGTATAAAATAATAGATGGACGTAAAATTGCCAAGAAGTTAAAAGATGAGCTTACTCAAGAAATTTTTAAACACAAAAACACTAGACCTAGTCTGGCTATAATTTTAGTTGGCAATCGGGAGGATTCAAAGCTCTATGTATCTTTAAAAGAAAAAGAAGCTAAGAGCGTGGGCATAGATACACATTTATATCTCTTTCCTAAAGAATCAAGATCAGAAGAGGTTCTAGAGGCAATAGAATTTTTAAATAACGACAATGATGTAGACGCTATCTTAGTGCAACTGCCTCTACCAGAGCAATTTGAAGTAGATAAGATAATTCAGGCCATAGACCCTAAAAAAGATGCTGATGGTTTTCATCCTAAAAGTCCAAGCTATATAAATTCACCAGTCTTAGGAGCAGTGGCCGCTTGCCTTGATGACATATCTTTTAAAGGAGAAGGCAAGAGCGCTTGTGTTTTAAATAATTCCGAAATATTTGGCGAGTCTTTAAAAAAACTACTCGAAGGACGAGGTTTTAAAATTGAAAAACAAGACAAAATTAAAGAAGCTGATTTAATTGTTAGTGCTATTGGTAAACCATCTTTAATTAAAAAAGAAATGATGAAGGAGGGGGTTATTTTAATTGATATCGGTATTACTAAGGACAAAGATGGGGTCCATGGCGATGTTGATTTAGAAGCAGCTAAAGAACTAGCCTCTTACCTAACACCTGTTCCAGGAGGCATAGGTCCAATGACCATCGCTTTTCTATTTAAAAATGTTTTAGAGATTTTCAAGTATAATAAAAAAATAATTTAAAAGTATTAATGATAGATAAGAAAAAACAACTTTTAGAGTTATTAAAAATTCATTTTTCTTATAATTCTTTTCGTCCCGGGCAAGAAAAAGCAATCGATAATATCTTGGCGGGTAAAAATAATATAGTAGTTCTTCCCACTGGCGGAGGAAAGTCTTTAATTTATCAATTACCAGCCTTAGTTTTAGATGGTATTACTTTGGTAATATCACCTCTTATTGCCCTTATGAAAGACCAGGTAGACTCTTTAGAAAGAGTTGGGATACCGGCCACTTTTATAAACTCAACCGTCTCTCCAGACGAGGCTCTTTTGAGATTAAATAAAGCCGCTAGTGGTTTTTATCGCTTAGTTTATATCGCTCCAGAAAGGTTTTATAATAGGGCCTTTTTGGATATATTAAAAAATATTAAAGTCTCTTTATTTGCCATTGATGAGGCTCATTGTATTTCTCAGTGGGGTCATGATTTTAGGCCTAGCTATATGAGATTAAAAGAGGCGGTAAAGTATGTTGGCAATCCCCCAGTAGTAGCTTTAACAGCTACAGCTACGCCTGAAGTAAGAGAAGATATTGCCAGGCAGTTAAACTTAAAAGATCCAGAGGTAATAATAAGTGGTTTTGCTAGACCCAACTTACAACTAGCAGTAATTCCTTCAGATAACTCTCAAAAGGTAGAAAATATTGTTAATTTTTTAGTGACCAATCCAGATATTGGTTCCGGTATTATTTATACCGGAACTAGAAGTAAGGCTGATGAGATAGCTGAGGTACTAATGGAAAATGATATTAAAGCCTTAGTCTATCACGCTGGGCTAGATCCTGAGAGTAGGCGCTGGGTACAAGAGAGTTTTATGGGCCAGGAGGCGCGAGTTGTAGTTGCGACCAATGCTTTTGGTTTGGGAATAAACAAATCAGATATCCGTTTTGTTATCCATCATGACTTACCAGGAACAATAGAGGCTTATTATCAAGAGGCTGGTCGAGCTGGTCGTGATGGTTTAGCTAGTTTTTGCCTTCTTTTCTATAACAAGCAAGACAGGTACTTACGCGAATTTTTTATCAAAGGCGATAATCCAGAACCAGAAACAGTTATTGAGATATATGACTATCTTTTACACCTTTTAGATTTAGAAAGTAGCCCCGAGAATTCAATTTTAGTAACCTACGCAGAGATTGCTAAACACCTATCCGAATCCACTCCAGAAATGGCGATTGGTACGGCTTTAAAAATTTTAGAAAGAGAGGGGTATATTTCTAGACCCAAAGAAAAGACAGCCAACTCCTATTTGAAAATAAAGAAACCATTTGCTGAAATTTTAGCTGGCATTAGTAAGCGTGCAAAAAAACAATCAGAGGTGATGGAAAAATTATTTACTAAGTACTCCCAAGAATTAGAGTCTGGCTGGGAATTTTCAGCTGAAGAGGTGGCAGTAGTTTTAAAATTAAAAAAAGATTCTATTTTGCGAACCGTTAAGATACTGGCCGAGAAAGATTTTTTAGAGTTTAGACCACCGTTTAGGGGAACAGAGATAAGAATACTAAAAAAGATTGATAGTCAGGATATCGAGCTTGACTTTAAGGCTTTGCGCGAAAAAGCTTCCCGAGCTTATGAAAAATTAGATGAGATGGAAAGTTATGTTTATAACGCAGGTTGTCGTCAAGAATACATATTAAATTATTTTGGTGATCATAGTGGTAAGCCTTGTGGAAAGTGTGACAGTTGTAGACGGCAACAAAGAAGTGGTTCAAATAATAAAAAGGAATATTTAATAAGTGAATGAAAAAAGATAGGGTAGACAAATTACTTAATTTAGTTGAGTCTAGTTACAATGAAGTGGCTAGTGAGTTTAGTCAAAGCCGAAAAAAAGAATTATGGCCTAAGTTAAGAAAATTAAGTGAGGAAGTGGAAAGCGGGAGTCATGTTTTAGATTTAGCCTGTGGCAACGGAAGACTTTTGGAGGCATTTGAAAATAAAAAAATTAATTATTTAGG
Organism: uncultured Gammaproteobacteria bacterium; assembly: GCA_964367805.1. GTDB lineage: Bacteria > Patescibacteriota > Patescibacteriia > Patescibacteriales > UBA12465 > UBA12465. The sequence goes on along the minus strand of CAYIZC010000050.1, from coordinate 2,258 downwards.
AGTCGATAGTAGTGAGGAGTTAATTGAAATTGCCAAGCGTGATTATCCGGAATACAAATTTCAAGTAGACAATATGCTCGACTTTAAATTAGATTCTAAATTTGACTACATCTTTTGCATAGCCGCCTTACAGCACATACCTAGCAAAAAATTAAGGCTTCAGGTTTTAGCCAATATGAAGCAGGCCCTAAAGCCTGGAGGAAAAATAATAATTAGTAATTGGAATCTGTGGCAAAGTTCTCATCGCTCAAAATTATATAGCTCTACTTTTAAAAAAATTATTGGACTAAATAAACTTGCCTATAATGATATTATTTTTCCTTGGAAAAGTAGCCAAGGAGATGTTCTTAGTAAGAGGTACTACCACGCTTTTACTAAGAGAGAGTTACTAGCGCTTAGTAAAAAAGCGGGCTATAGAAATATTAGTTTAGAAAAAGATGATTATAATTACTGGCTTTTTTTAAGCATCTAGAGAGTGGTGACTCTGTAGGGCTTGACACCCCCGGGGGGTATATAGTAAGATGAAGATATGAGAACAAATGAACAAAGAATTAATATTATTGTTGGTCAGCTAGAAGCTATTAAAAGAATGCTAGCTGATTCAAACAATGATTGTACTAAGTTGATTATTCAACTTAAAGCAGTTAAGTCAGCTCTTTCCTCTCTTTTGGAAAAAATAGTTTCAGAAGAAATGGAGCGTTGTTTGTTGGGTCAAAAAAAAGATCAGCAAGATAAAGTCCTAAAAATTATCAAAGAGTTAGCTAGTAAGTAGAGTAAATAATTTAAAAATAATAATTAATTTAATAAAAAAAATATGTCTAAAGCATTAGAATTAAACAAAGATACTTTTAAAAGTGAAGTATTAGATAGCACCATTCCAGTCTTAGTAGATTTCTGGGCACCTTGGTGTGTTCCCTGTCAGATGATGGCACCAACCTTAGATGAGCTCTCAGCTGAGATGGAGGGCAAAGTAAAGATTGCTAAGTTAAATACTGAAGAAGGGGAGAATCAATCTCTAGCACTTGAGTATCAAATTCAAAGCATCCCTAATATGAAGTTATTTAAAGACGGAAAGGTTATAGGGGAGTTTGTGGGACTTAGAAATAAAGAAACACTACAAAAAGAAATTCAAGAATTACTATAATAACTAAGCTTAAACTTAGTTAAAAATTACTAAGAATAAAAAATAGCTCCTAAATATTTAGGAGCTATTTTTGTGTTGTAATTTTTTCTAATTGTTACAATCTTAGTTACACTCAGCTGCAGCTGAAGCACTAGTAACTCCACTACCAAAACCTGGAGCAGGTGTATCACCTGATAAAGCTACACTACATTCATCTGGAGCTTCTTCAAAGCCGGCACAGATTGTATTTAGTAATGCTTGTGGACTACGTCCGCTTTGGACCTCTGTTTCGTTTATAACTAGGGTAGGTGAACCGCCAACTGAATATTTTAGATTATCTTCAGCATAAATGTTGAAGCTAGGGTAAGATCCTTTAAACTGAGCTTGATTTTGGAAGTTCTCCATTATCTTAAATTCAGAATCGGTTTCTTTAACACAAGTGGCTAATTTTTTAGTATCAATATTATTGCTAGCTAAGCAAGATTCAGAATTTCCAGCTTCTAAGAAACATTCTAGATATGGCATAAACTTATCTTCCTCTTCTTCCATGATACAATACTGATTGATTTGCTCTACTAATTCTTTTTCACCGTGCATGGCGTAGTCAACAAATTTAAGTTCAAAATCTATTTTGTCTCCCAAAGCGGCAACTACAGGAAGAATGCCTTTTTCTATTTGAGTGCCATAAGGACAATGACTCATGACAAATAATTCTACCTGCGGTTTTTCACTCTTAGGGATGTTAACATTTACTGGAGGATTATTTTGATCACCATTTACTTCACCTTCTTGACTCATTTCCTCTGTCATAAACGCCTGAGGGAAGAAAACTTTAGCATCTTTAGTAACGTATGACTCAACGATGTCGCTACCAATATCTACTTCTAGCTTATAGAGACCATAGATATCTTCAATATTAGAAATATTTGCTTTAGTTCCAGGTAACATTAATTCTTTATTAATGAAAGCTTCTGTCTTTTCTTTTACTTCATCCATACTTAAGCCAGGGCTTCTAAAAGTTAGCCAAGCGATAAGTCCTAAAATAATAACTAAAATTATTGGTAAAACAATTTTAGTAAAAACTCCTGATTGGGAGAGATCTTTAATATTTTTCTTCATAATATAATAATTAATG
>CAYIZC010000049.1:0-5189 GCA_964367805.1 uncultured Gammaproteobacteria bacterium | reverse complement strand
ATATTATACACTATTTTAGTAGTTATAACTAGCATAGGCCCAGTGTAGCACTGCCTGTCTTTGCCTTTTGCGACAAGTTAAGTCACCCTCTCGGCAGTTATTTTTTAGAGCCATAACATGCCTTTTCATTGCTCGCCATCTTTTAATTTGTCTAGCATCCTCTTCTCCTAAGCGCCGACCGTAATAATAACGAGCATACCACTGAAACCAGCCACGAGGATCGCGCTCATCTATCCAGCCCTTAGCTTGCCAATGGGAAAGAGGCATGGAGGCAGAAACAGCAAAGTAGTTTAAACTTTTATCAGACTTAGCTTTGGCTAGCTTAGCTGAGGCAAACCAATCTTGAGGAAATTCAGATATACAATCACGCATATAGCGACCACCAAAAACACCTAAAGAAAGCATTTCTTTAGGTGTTAATTCTGGTTTAAAGTTAGGATCAAAATTCTTAGCCTCCTCTTCTACTAAATCGTAGCTATAGTTCTTTTGCATCTTGTCATTTACGGTAATTGTTTTTATTTTCTTTCGCATAGTATTTTAGACAAGTTAAGGGCTGATTGTAATTTAATAAAAAAGATTATTATATAATTTAATTTACTCTAGTTCAGCTTTAAAGCTTGCGATATATTCTTTGTATCTATTTAGACTCTCCCCTTCCAGAGCTTTACCAGGAGGCAGAACTTCTAGCATAGGGTTAATCTTTAGGCCATTTTTTACCATCTCATAGTGAAGATGGGGGCCGGTAGAAAAACCAGTTGAGCCAACATATCCTATCACTTCACCTTGCTTTACCTTCTGACCAGACTTAACTGCCATTTTCGACATATGGGCGTAGTTAGTGGAATAGGTGCCATTGTGTCTTACTTTAACAATATTACCATAGGAGCCTCCCCAGCCAGCAAAAGTGATGGTACCATCACCGACACTTCTAATTGGTGTACCGAGGCTAGCAGCGTAGTCTATCGCTCTATGTCCAGTTGAGACATTAAAGGCTTGGACATAACGTTGTCCGGTGGTAAAGCCAGAGGAGATATATTTAAAGGCTAAAGGTGCTTTAAGAAACATCTTTTGAACTGAGTTTCCCTCTGCATCAAAGTAGCCCGTATTATCTTCATCTTCAGAAAAATAGTAAGCAAAGTATGGCGCACCCTCATTTACATACTTAGCGGCTAGAATATTTCCTGGTCTAATATATTCTCCTTCTAAATACTTTTCTTCATAAACTAAGCTAAAGGTATCACCCACTCTTGGATCCATCGCAAAGTCTATGGTCCACTGAAAAGCATCAGCAAAAGCAATGATAGCTTTTTCATCTATGTTCTGTGCTAGGGCAGCTTCATAGAGACTAGAGGATATCTCTCCCTTTCTGCTAGCTATCTTTGTTTCATAGGCAATAGGCTCTAAACTAGCCAGAAATTCACCCCCCTTACGACTTACTACTATCTCTTCTTCATTATTAATTTTATATACTAATTCTATAAATTCCTTAGTCTGGTAGTCATAGATAAGTTCAATTTCACGACCAGCTTTTATCTTGGCTAGGTCGTAGACAGAAGCAGCCGCTTTATAGACAGCATTTACAAACTCTGCACTTAGGTCACTTTTCTCAGCCATCATTTTGCTATAGGTATCACCCGTCTCTATGCTTATAATTTTTTTAATATTTTCTGGCTCAGGAGTTTCTTGAGCTAAGGCACTAGTCTTGTTATCTACTAAATCCTCCTTATCAAAACTTGCCTTAAGGTTAGATTTAAAATAGAAAAGACTAAATACACTAATTACAGCTAAAGAGATTGCCAAATACTTAGTTAACTTTGCTTGTTTCATAGATCACAAAAAAATAAATTTAAAAGCCCCTAATTATAGAAAATAAGGGGCTAATAGTTTTAGATTACCAATCTATTGCCTCAAAGTCAGGTAGCGTAACTTCAACATCTATAGACTTAGGGGCTCCCTCGCTTTCACTATTATTACTTTTTTCAATTACATCCATCTCTCCCGCAGGCTCTCCCATAGAGCTTCCTTCCGCGTTTGTTGTTTCTTCCTCGGGTATAATTTCAAAAGAAGTAACATCTACCTCACCCTTATCGTCTAAGTTATACTTGACTAGGGCTTGTAGAGCAATATGACCATCCTCATAGTCAACTAGAGCTGTATTGTTATTTAACCACTTTAAATTTGTTACAAAAAAAGTTCCTCCTAAAACTGCCTTCTCAGATGATAGCTCAGATATATTATCTTCCGTGTACTTCTCAAACCTAGCTCTAAGAGCAGTATCCTCTTGTACTTCATAGTCTATTGCCTCCATATCTGGAAGCTCTCCTGAGTCTGCAACTGGAGTTTTAGAATTTAAAGGATCGTCTGCGTTTTCCTTATTTTTAATAACTAGATTAAAAACAAGAATAAAAGCTAAGACAAGCATTAAGGCAGACAAGCTAGCAATTAATATATTTTTCTTATTCATAAATAGATCTTTAATTTATAAATTATTTATAAGTACATTTTAGCTTATTTGCGTCTCATCGTCTACCTTACGCAAGCCATAGGCACCAAAGAAAGTGGAAATTGGCATTGCCAACATCACCCCTATACTTCCTACCAGTGTACGCACTACTTCAGTGGTGATAAGCTCACTATTTAAATTACGCGATAAGTCTAGTCCACTTTGAGCGCCAATGGTAAATATTAGGAGTAAAGGAAGGGCAGCACCGGCGTAAGTTAAAAATAAAGTATTTACCATAGTACCTAAGTGAGTGTTGCCTATCTTATAAGATAGACTAAATACTCGTTTAGGTGATAAAACTGGATTGGCTTCCTTAATTCTTTCTACGGTTTCAAGCTGACCTATTATAATATCATCGAGCACACCAATAGCACCTATCAACATTCCTGCTAGCAGCAAGCCCTTAAAATTAATCGTTGCCCCAGCTAGGTCTATTAGAAAAACAGTTTCTTCCTGGGCCATGCCACTGAGGCGAGCAAAGTTAGTAAATATTATTGAAAGAACTAAGGTTATAGATAGTGAAGCTAAAACAGCCAATATTGCCAGATGTGATTTTTTGGTCCAGCCTTCGGTAAAGTAAATTATAGCGGCCATAATAAGAAGGCCACCAATTAAAGATATTATAAAAGGGTCGCGTCCGGCTAGTATCTGGGGCAGGATAAACTTTAAAATAACTATAAAGCTAACCACTAAACTAAGCAGTGACTTTAGTCCTTTAGATCGCCCTATAACTATAAAGACAAGCGCAAATAGAGCAATGAGAATATACATAGCTAAGGATCTATCTTGTCCCGTAAGATAAACCGTCTCCTCGCCTAGTTCATTTGTAAAAACATCAACAAATACCTTATCTCCGACCTTATGTACATTGCTATCACTTACCTCTATCTTTGATATTCCTAAGTAGATAAACTCCTCTCCTTTGCGGGGCCCATCTATAGCCTCAAGCTTTAGGTCTTGCTGAATATAGCTACCACCAGCTTCCCTTTCCTTTTCCTCTTCCGCTATTAGCTCTATTACTTTTGCCTTAAAAGACTCAGTCTTAAAACCAGCCTCAGTATTGGGAGCGGCTAAAACTGTATTTAAAAATAAAGGAGCAAGGGCTAAGCTAAATAAAATAGCTAAGATAGTAGTTTTTTTAAATATATTTATTTTCATGAAATTAATTTTTTAGATATTCCTAAAACTAAAAACAAAGTACTGCCCGTTAAGATAATAGTTGCTCCGCTAGGCCAGTCTAGATGATAGGAGAGCATGAGGCCAAAAAATATAATAAGCAGTGAAAACAGACAAGCAATAATAATAAACTGGGTAAATGATTTAGCAAATAAACGAGAAATAGCACTAGGCACTACTAAAAGAGCAGAAACTAGTATTATACCAACTAACTTTATAGAAATAATAATAGCCAGTGCTGTTGTCATATAAAGCAAAAGATCATAAAACCATGGCTTTTTACCAGCTAAATATGCTCCCACCGGATCAAAGGTGGCAAAGAGAAGGCGACGATTAGTAATTGCCAAGACACTTAGAACTAGAGCACTAGCAGCTAGTATAAAATAGAAATCAAAATTTGAAATAGCAAGAATATTACCAAAAAGATATGACATTAATTCTGGTTGGTAGCCCTCATAATAATGGAGCAAGACAAGACCAAGAGCCATACCACTGGTAAATATAATGGCTATGGCCATATCTCCTGATAATTTAGCTTTACGTTCTAAAAAATAAATAACTACTGCTAAAATCAAAGCTACCACTGTAGCGGTGGGTAGTGGAGCTAGTCCTAGTAAAATAGCTAAGGCTATGCCCGCTAAAGAAGCATGGGCAATACCATCACCAATAAAGCTCAGCTTACGAGTAACAATAAAAGTTCCCAGCCAGGCTAAAACCAGTGCCACGGCACTGCCGGCAATAAGAGCCCTTAACATAAATGAATACTGTAAAAATTCAAACATATTTAATGTTTATGATGTTTATATAAACCCGCTCCTATGCCATAGAGACCTTCTATAGTGTCAGCTGTAATAGCTGTTTGGGGTTCGCCAAAGCAGACCATTCTCTTGTTGATACATAAAACTGTGGTGGCGTAGCGACTAACTACCGATAATTCATGGGAGACTATAATACAAGTTACTCCTTTTTCCTTATTAATATTGGCTATTAAATTATAGATAGTTTCCTCTCCAGCCATATCTATGCCTGAGGCTGGCTCATCTAAAATAAGTATTTCTTTTTCATGGAGCAAAGCGCGCGCTATCATCATTCTTTGAAACTCACCACCAGAAAGCACTCCTAATCTCTGCTTGGCCTTTCTGTCCATATCAACTTGGGCCAGTGCCTCAGAGATATGTGCAGTACCATGACCGGACTTACCACAACTTTCAAGAGCCATAAACTCACTTACTGTAATTGGTGTTTGTCTATCAAAATCAAACTTCTGCGGGACATAGGCAATTTTACCTAAATATTTAGAAATACTCTTGCCCTCTAATTTAACTGAACCTGTAGTCGGACGATTGAGACCAATAATATTTTTAAGAAGCGTCGTCTTGCCACTACCATTGGGACCGATTACCACTAAAATATCACCTTTGGCAATATCAAAAGAAATATCTTGCAAAATTAACTTGCCAGAGACTTCATAGCTTAGATTTGAAACTTGTAAGTAGGGGATATCCTTCAT
>CAYIZC010000048.1:0-5275 GCA_964367805.1 uncultured Gammaproteobacteria bacterium | reverse complement strand
GCCGAAAACTCCTAGAAAAAAATCCCCATGCTTGTCGTGCCTATCCCGTTTGAAGTGGCCTTTTTTTGACAACTAATAACTATACCATACAAAAAAATACTTGTCAAGGGTCAAACAAGCCTACTTATCAACAGCTTGTCAACAAGTAGGCTAATGCGCATTTATATCCTTTTGTTTAAACTTAAACCTTGATTATAACTGGTAAAACCATAGGTCGGCGCTTGGTTGCCTTAAAGAGAAATTGACCAAGATCATTTCTAATCTTATTTTTGATAAAATCATCATCAGCCATAGTCTTAGAGTGTCTATTGTTTACAATCTTTTTAACACGCATGCGTGTTTTTTCTATTAAGTCGCGATTTTCTTTCATGTAAATAAAGCCCCGTGATATTAAATCTGGGTTTCCGATTATATCACCTGTCTTTGAGTCTATAGTTACAATAGCCACTATCATTCCATCATCAGCCATCATTCTACGATCTCGAAGAACAATCTCTGAAACGTCGCCCACTCCTAAACCATCCACCATAACATAATCAGTGTTTACCTTATCCTTTAAAACTTTTGGCTTATTGCCTTTGTTAAAGACTATTACGTGGCCATTATCTAAAACAAATACCTGTTCCTCACGGAAGCCCTCACGCAAGGCTAATTTTTTTGCTTCTACTAACATGTAGTGATTAGCATAGACTGGCAAGAAATAATCAGGCTTAATTTGGCCTAAAACTATCTTAATATCGTTTGCACTAGCGTGCCCCCCTGAGTGAACATCCATTATACTGCTATGGATAACATTATCACTTAAACGGTATAGGTTGTCTTTAACCTTCTGTACCGATCTTTCATTTCCAGGAATAACTGACGATGAGAAAACAACTACATCCGATTTCTTAATAGTAATGTATTTGTGGCTGCCATTAACTATTCGTGAAAATACTGCATTGGGCTCTCCTTGTGCACCAGTGCAAATAACTACTATCTTATTCTCTTCGTACTTAGCAATATCATCGACAGGGATAAGAGTATTTTTATGTTGTGGGATATAACCTAAATCTTGAGCAATTTCTACATTCATTTTCATGCTGTAGCCGTCTAGAGCGACTTTCTTTCCTATTCTCTCTGAATAGGCAAGTAGCTCTGTTATTCGCTCTAGCTGCGAAGCAAAGGTGCCAATAATGATGCGCCCTGGTGCCTCTCTAATTAACATTTCTAAGTTTGCTTGTGTTGTTTTAGTAGGAACCCTTTCTTTAGTATAAGCAACGCCCAAACTCTCAAGCATTAAAATACGTGGCGATGGCAACTTAGAAAGATAAGTATAGTCTACCATCTTTCCAGTTTCTGAATTCTCTTCTAAGGTCCAATCTCCAGGATGGATAACTGTTCCATGAGGAGTGCTTATAATAACGCCAACCGCATCAACCACTGAGTGCTCTACTTGAAAAAAGCTAATTTTAAACTTACCTAGATTAATCTTTTGTGAAATAGAGTCAATAGTAATAGTCTTTAGGTTCTTAGTTGTCCCTTTCTTATAATCCTCCTGACGATGCTTTATCATTGCCAGAGTAAGCTTTCTTCCTATTATAAGCGGGTTGCCTAGTTGCTCTAGCATAATAGGTGCAGCCCCTATGTGATCAAGGTGGCCATGACTAAACAAGACCCCTCTAATGTTTTTTTCTTTACCTCTAAGTGAGTCGACATTGGGCACAATATAGTCTATACCGGGCATATCTTCGTCAGCAAACTGAATTCCCATATCAAGGATTATGATATCATCATCATACTCAAAGACTGTGCAGTTACGACCAACTTCCTCTTGTCCACCAAGAGGATATATTTTTAGACCAGGCCCAAAGTTAAGCTTATTTGTGTTTGGCTTTGGTTTTGTATAAATCTTTTTTTTCTTATAATTTTTAGGCCCTGCTTTGTGGTGAACTTGTGTATTTTTTTTATTATCATTTTTCACCGCTGTCACACTACTAGAAAAATTGTTTCGAGGTGTGACGCTCGAAATATTTCTTTTTCCTTCATACATAATTTTTTATTTAGTTTTATGAGTTAATGGATTAAATATTATTTTTTAATCCAAGCATTTTTAGTTTTTATATACCAGTCATTTACTTGACTGAAACGATCAGCTGGAGAAATAATTGTATCCCCGGAGAAACCGTTAGCTTTTTTATTTTGAATATAAGTATAAGTCGGTGAGTATAAAAATATAACTGGCACCTCATCACTTATAATATTTTGAAAAGATTTATATTTGTTTATTCTATCTTCTTGTGAGTTAATGGCCCTAGCTTCACTCAATAGTTTATCAACTTCATCGTTTTTATATGAGCTAATATTCAAGCCCCTTTCTCCTGTTTGACTAGAATGCCAAAAAGCATAAACATCCGGATCACCGCCAACTACTTGGCCATAGAGCAAGACTTCAAAATCTTTCTTATTTATTGTTGCTGCAGCTTGCTCAAGAGATATAACTTCTAAATTAACTTTAAGTCCTAACTCTTCCCAATAATTTTTAACACTTTCAGCTACAAAAACATTACCGTTTATATCGATTACTGTAATACTTATCTCTAGTTCTTTTTCTGCAAAAAATTCCTTTGCCTCATTCGGTGCATAATTATTTTTCTTCACCACCTCTTCGTTGTAGGCAAAGTTAGTTTTTAAAATTGGGCCACTGGCGCTTTGATATAAGCCGCCATAAACATTTTCTATCAATTCCTCTTTGTCTATAGCTTGGGCTAAAGCCTTCCTCACCGCCACTTCCTTAAATTTATCATTTTCAAGATTGAAAAATAAACCTATCAACTGTGGTTTAATTAAATTTATTCTTTTAATAGAATCTTTAAAATTTAAGTCATCTCTATTTGCGTAAGGTAAAACGCTTAAAGCATTTAAAGAATTTTCATTGAAGTTTGTGATAGCTTCAAGGTGGTTAGTGTAAAATCTAAAAATTATATTTTCAATATGGGGTTTACTTCTATAATAACTTTCATTTACCTCGAGCTGATACTCCTTAAGGTCTCCACTTTTATTTTTAAGTAAGGTTTTAAACTTATAAGGGCCTGATCCTATGGGTTTAATATTAAAATCATTTAGAGTAATAGCCTCTGGTCTTACATCTTGCCAAATTGAAGCGGGCATTATGCCAAAGTTAAGCATTTCTAAAAATGGAGCATAGGGCTCGGGCAGTGTAAAGCGTACAGCATAATCTGAAACCTTCTCTACTTTTACACCCGCAAATTTTGCGCGCAAGGGTGAGCCATATCTTTCATCTTGTATAAGATTGAAAGTAAAAACTATATCATCACTGCTTAAAGTTCCATTGCTATTATGCCATTTAACACCCTCTATAATTTCCAAGTCATAAACTGTGCCGTTTTCTGAAATTTTATAGTCTGCCACTAAATCCGGCTTGAGCTCACCAAAGCTGTTGTAGTTAAATAAATAAGAATACATTAAGCGACTTAAATCATTGTCTACATCACGACTAGAAGCAAATAATGGATTAATGGTCTTAGGATAACCCACTACGCCCTCTATATATGTACCCCCAGAAACAGGAACTTTTTGAAAGTTATTTTGAAAAAAGTTAAAACTCAGATACAGTGTCCCACTTAATATAAGCACTAGGCATATTTTTAAAATAATACTTTCTCTTTTACTCAAGAATTTATTTAAATATTTCAACTGACTCTTACTTGGTATTTTTTTAGGAGACAAAGAATAAACCAACTTCTTATCTATATCCACTTGGTTTAAACGCCCTGATGTTTTTGAATACAAAAAAATCTCTAAAGATTGTTTAGATTTTCTAAAAAAAGAAACAATTTTATTTTTAATTGAAGACACAGTAACTTAAGCTTTTACCCAAAAAGCGAAGAGAGAGATTAGAACAAACAGAATAGCTAAGATTATAGTGAAGACGAATAATTTTTTTTCAAAGCCGCGCTTTGTCATATAAGCTCCACCGCCACCGCCACCGAATACTCCACCGACATCTCCGCCTCTGTTTTGCATTAAAATAACTACCATAAGTAATACGGCCACTACTACTTGTCCAATTTTTAACCAAAGATCCATATTATTTAACCTTATTTACAACTGCCTCAAAGACAGTTTTATTATTTTCTGCTAAATCGGCCAAAATCTTACGATCAAGCGCAACATTATTTTTCTTTAGAGCATCAATGAAGCGAGAATAAGATAAACCATGCTCACGAACTAAAGCATTGATTTTTATTTGCCACAAAGAACGCATCGTTCTTTTTTTTCTACGACGATCCTTAAAGGCATGAGCGCCAGCCTTAGTGCGGGCAGTCTTAGCCATTCGAATTAAATTCTTACGGCCCCACTTATAACCTTTAACGTCTTTAAGTAGACTTCTTCTTTTCTTTACATGGATAGTACCTCTCTTTACTCTAGGCATAAATTATAATATTAATTATAGGGCGTAACAGCCTTAATGGTTTTTTCTAAAGTGTTTGGAGCTGAAATATCTCTTCTTTTCATTCGAGTTGTATTACCTGACTCTCTTGCGTTGAAGTGATCTTGTCCAGCCTTTCTTTTTTGAAGCTTACCGGTAGCAGTTTTTGTATAACGCTTAGCAGTTGCTTTATGAGTTTTTATCTTAGGCATAAATGCAGATTAAAAAACAGGTAAAAACCTGAATGTCTTAGTTTTTTACTTTTTATTTATCAATATAATAGTAAATCTTCCTCCTTGTTTTGTCAAGGGCTGTTCAATCTCCACCTGAAGATCTTCATTTTTCTGTAATTCCATCACAAAATTATTAACAATATCGGCCGCTTTTTTAGGATGCTGTCTCTCCCTACCTTTCAAAAGTAGTTCTACTTTTATTTTATTCTCCTTGCTTAAAAACTTTTCAGCTTGAGCTTGTCTTAGTTGCAAGTCATGACTACTGATTCTATAAGTGAGACGAATATTTTTTGTATCTATCTTTTTCTGTTGCATCTTTTGTTTATGAGCCAACTTATCTCTTTCATATTTTAGTTGTCCCAAGTTAACAATTTTCACTACCGGTGGATTAGCTTTAGGGTTTACCTCAACTAAATCAAGTCTTGCCTCTATAGCTAAATTAAGAGCCTCTTCTAGTGAGACTTTTCCAACCGCCTCATCAGTTTCATCTATTAAAAAAACTTCATCTGCTTTAATCTGTTGATTTGATTTAAACAAAGCTTCTTCTTTTTTTCTTTCTGTTCGATGAAATTTAATACGCATTTTTTAAAAAATTTAAGAATCTTAATAA
>CAYIZC010000047.1:0-5375 GCA_964367805.1 uncultured Gammaproteobacteria bacterium | reverse complement strand
GTTAATAAACAAAATAAAGAATTTGGCTCCTGGTAGTAAGGAAGTACTTAAAGTTTGGGACAGAGCCTGCACCATTACACCAGAAATGGTAGGAGTTACCTTAGGTGTTCATAATGGTAAGACACATATTCCTGTTTATATTGTTGAAAATATGGTTGGTCATCGCCTAGGAGAATTTTCCCATACTCGTAAGTTTGTATCTCATGGTGGTAAGATGGCTAAGACCCAAGCTAAGTAATAATTAATAATTTATATATGGAAGTAAAAGCCAGTGTAAAACATTTACGAATGTCTGCTCAAAAAGTTCGCTTGGTGCTTGATGTTGTTCGTGGACTTCCCGCGCAAACAGCTTTAGATCAGTTAAAATTTATCAATAAAGCAGCCTGTAAACCGGTTGCCAAGTTACTTGAATCAGCGATTGCAAATGCCGAAAATACCTATGGTTTAGAAAAATCTAATTTGATGATTTCTGAAATTAGGGCTGATGAGGGTGTAACTTTAAAACGTTGGATGCCTAGAGCTCATGGTAGAGCAACTTCTATCCGTAAGCGTGCTTGTCACATCACTATTAGCTTAAAGGAAATAAAAGATAGTGGTGCTAAGGCTAAGAAAGAAGTTAAACTAGAAGATCCGGTTAAGTTAGAACAGCTTGTAAAGGATAATGAAAAGAAAGATAAAGGCAAAGCTAGTAAATCTGTTAAAACCACAAAACCGGAAAAGGATAACGCTAAAAATGTGGATGCTCCTGATAAGCCAAAAATGTTTATTAGAAGAAAAGCCGGTTAAATTGTAATTAATTATTATATTTCTATATGGGTAAAAAAGTTAATCCAAAAATAATGCGCATGGGTATCACCAAAACTTGGCCATCTATTTGGTTTGAGCAAGGTGAAAACTACATCAACAATGTAAAACAAGATGTATCTATCCGTCGTCAACTTATCAGAGAATTTAGAGAAGCGGGAGTTGATAAGGTGGAAATTGCGCGTGGTTTAAATAAAATTGATATTTCTATCTACACTGCTAAGCCTGGTATCTTAATTGGTCGTGGTGGTAGTGGTGTTGAGGATTTGAAAAAACGATTGCATGATAAGTATTTGAAGAATTTTCGCATGCATGAAATTAATTTAAATATTAAAGAAGTGAGCCGTCCTAATCTTAGTGCTGAAGTAGTACTGGCTAGCATGATAGGTGATATTGAAAAAAGAATGGCTTTTAGAAGGGTGATGAAGCAAGCTCTAAGTAGGGTAGAAAGAGCCGGAGCACTTGGTGCTAAAACTGTAGTTGCTGGCCGTTTAAATGGAGCTGAGATTGCTCGTAGCGAAAAGTTAGTTTGGGGAAAAGTCCCTTTACAAACCTTAAGAGCTGATATTGACTATGCTCGTGGCGTAGCGCAAACAGCTTACGGATCTATCGGTATCAAAGTATGGATTTATAAAGGAGAAGTATTTGAAAAAGAGAGTGCCACCGGTGAGGTAATAGAGAGCTAAATAATTACAATTCCAGTTTTTACACTACAAAAATATGTTAATGCCAAAGAAAACCAAATATAGAAAAGATCATAAAAGACGTCGAGGCGGCAAGGCTAGTCGTTACTTAAATATTAGTTTTGGAAGTTATGGTTTAAAAAGCCTATCTTCTCACTGGGTAACTTCACGTCAAATTGAGTCTGCTCGTCGTGTTATGACTAAATATGTTAAAAAGGGCGGAAAGATTTGGATTAGAATTTTTCCTGATAAGCCAGTGACCAATCACGGTGGAGAATTACCCATGGGTGGAGGAAAGGGTGCAGTAGATCACTATGTGGCTATTGTAAAACCAGGAATGGTAATGTTTGAAATGGAGGGAATTGATAAGGAGACCGCTAAAATGGCTATGGAATTAGCTGCCCATAAATTACCTGTGAAATGTAAATTCGTTAGTAAGGATTAAGCCTTAAAACTAAAATTATGAAAATGTCAGAATTATTAAAAAAAGATAGTAGTGAGTTACAAGACTTATTAAATGTAAGTCAAGGGAAATTACGTGAATTACGTTTTAAGGACTCCAATAAACAGCTCAAAAATATTAGGGAAATAAGAGAGACAAGAACTCTTATCGCTCGTATTCATACTATTTTAAATAAAAAGAAATAAAAATATGGCTGAGAATAAGAAAGAAAATATAAAAAAAGAGACAATGCGCCGTAAGTTTAATGGTTTAGTGCTTGGAGTTTCTGGCGATAAAACCATCATGGTTAAAGTTGACTCAGTTAAAATCCACCCTCTTTACAGAAAGAGATACACTACTAGCCGTAAATACCAAGTTCATGATGAAGCTAATAAGTATAAGGAAGGTGATAAGGTAGAATTTATAGAGTGCCGCCCCATTTCTAAATCTAAGAGATGGAGAATCGTGGCTTAAGTTTTTAAAATTGTAAATTAGAAGAAATATATGATACAAATGCAAACATATTTAAAAGTTGCTGACAACTCCGGAGCTAAGGAGGTGCAATGCATCCGTGTCCTTGGTGGCACTGGTCGTCGTTATGCCCATATTGGCAATGTTATAGTCGCAGCTGTTAAAAGCGCCACGCCACATACTCCTATTAAAAAGGGTGATGTAGTTAAAGCGGTTGTGGTACGAACTCGTAAAGAGGTAAGACGTCCTGACGGATCATATCTTCGTTTTGATGATAATGCTTGTGTTTTAATTACTGATGCTGATAAAAAGGAGCCTAAAGGTAGTCGTATATTTGGACCAGTGGCCAGGGAAGTAAGAAAGGCTGGTTATGTAAAAATTGCATCTTTAGCCCCTGAAGTTTTATAAAATAAATCACTGTTTTGCAAAAAAATATGTATATCAAAAAGAATGACAAAGTAAAAATACTAAGCGGAAAGGACAAAGGCAAGTCTGGTAAGGTGTTGCAAGCTATGCCTAAAGAAGGAAAGATTAGCATAGAGGGATTGAATTTATTAATTAAACATTTACGTCCTCAGCAACAAGGAGAAAAGGGTCAAAGAATAGAATTTCCCGCTCTTATTAGAGTTTCAAATGTTGCCTTAGTTTGCCCTAAGTGTGGCAAGACTAGCAGAGCAGCTTATAAAATTGTAAAAACTGAAGGAAAAAAGGATAAAAAGCATCGCGTTTGTAAAAAATGTCAGGAAATAATTGAGTAATTTGTAAAATTTATGAGACTTAAAGAAAAATATCAAAAAGAAATAGTACCTGCTTTAAAAGAAGAGTTTTCTTTTGAAAATAGCATGTTAGTGCCCAAGCTCAATAAGCTTGTAATTAACGTTGGCTGTGGTCGTCATTCTAAGGATAAAGATTTCTTAGAAAGAATAGGCAATGGGCTAACAAAGATTAGTGGACAAAAGCCGGTTTACGCCTTGGCAAAAAAGTCTGTATCTGCCTTTAAAATCAGAGAAGGGATGACAGTGGGTGTTAAGGTGACTTTACGTGGTCCTAGAATGTATGATTTTGTAGAGAAGTTGGTAAATATTACTTTTCCCCGTGTTCGTGACTTTAGAGGACTTAATACTAAGTCTATCGACGGACAGGGTAATATGACCCTAGGCTTTAAAGATCAGTCAGCTTTCCCTGAAATGAGTGTGGAAGATTCCGACAATCCTTTTGGTTTAGAAATTTCCTTTGACACTACTGCAAAAAGTAAGGAAGAAGGTTTAGCCTTATTTAGGTTAATGGGTTTCCCCTTCCAAAAAGAGGATAAAAAAGTTAGTAAATAATAATATATATGGCAAGAACTGCATTAATTGTAAAATCAAAAAGAAAACCTAAGTTTTCTACTCGTAAGATCAACCGCTGTTGGCGCTGTGGCAGAAATCGTGGCTTTATGCGTGATTTCAAGCTATGCCGAATTTGTTTCCGCGAATTAGCGGATAATGGTGACTTACCGGGTATTAGAAAATCCAGTTGGTAATTTAGAAATTTTAAGTTTAATTTAAAAATATGATGGATCCCATCGCAGACATGTTTACAAGAATAAGGAACGCTTCGGCAGTTTCAAAACCAGCTTTATCTTTACCGATGAGCAAGCTTAGGTTTGAGGTAGCAAAGATTTTAGCTAAGGAAGGCTGGATTAAAAAAGCTGAAGTTATCCCCGGCGGTATTTCTGGTCGCCACAATAATTTTGATGAACTCGTCTTGCAACTAAAATATAAAAAGAATGGCAAGTCTCAGATTAGCTCTATTTCTAGAGTTTCTCGACCAGGACTTAAAGTTTATGTTTCTAAATCAGAAATTCCCACTGTTTTAAATAACTTTGGTACAGCTATCATCTCCACTTCTTCAGGAATGATGACAGGTAGAGATGCTAGAAAGAAACAAATTGGCGGCGAAGTTATCGGCGAAATTTTTTAATCAATTAAAAAAAAGATATATGTCACGTTTAGGAAAATTAGCAATTAAATTACCGACCGGCGTTAGCGCTATTTTTAAAGATGGAGAATTGCAAGTCAAAGGTCCGAAAGGAGAGTTAAGACTTACAGTTCATCCTATTATCGATGTTAAAATAGAAGCTGATGAGCTTAAGCTTGCACCAAAAGATATGGAAGAGAAGAATGCCAGTGCAATGTGGGGCTTGTCTTGGAGTCTATGCAGCAATGCCGTCATCGGAGTTTCAGAAGGATTCTCTAAAAAATTAGAAATAAATGGCGTTGGTTATCGTGTATCAGTTTCTGGAAGTAAGCTTACTTTAAACCTAGGTTATTCCAATCCTATAGAATTTCCACTACCAGAAGGAATCAGTGCTACTGTAGAGGGAAACTCTGTTACAATACTAGGAATCGACAAGCAAGCAGTTGGTGAGATAGCTGCCCAAATTAGAAAACTTAGAAAGCCAGAGCCTTATAAGGGTAAAGGTGTTAAATATGAAGGAGAAATCATTCGTCGTAAGGCTGGTAAGTCAGCCACTAAGGCTAAGTAGGTTTTTTTAAAAAAACATTATAAATTATATGGATAAAAATAAGATTAACAAAGCCAGACAGACAAGACGTCACAATAGAGTAAGAGCCAAAATAAGTGGCACTGCAAGCTGTCCTCGTCTTAATGTCTATCGTTCTAACCGGGCTATGTTTTTGCAACTAATCGATGATGAGGCAGGTAAAACCCTAGCTAGTGCTTCTACTATAGAGGTAAAAGAGGCTGGTAAAAAAACTGAAATTAGTTTAAGTTTAGGAAAGTTAATTGCAAAAAAAGCCAAAGCAAAAGAAATTTCTAAAGTAGTTTTTGATAGAGGTTCATATAAGTATCATGGTCGTGTTAAAGCGGCTGCCGATGGAGCCAGAGAAGGTGGTTTAATTTTTTAAAATTGATTTTTCAAATAAAATAAGAAAATATGTCTGAAGATAAAAAAACGACAACTAGTCCTAGTG
>CAYIZC010000046.1:0-5553 GCA_964367805.1 uncultured Gammaproteobacteria bacterium | reverse complement strand
AATTTAAATAGCCTATGCTATAATTTAGAAAAATAAATATATGAAAAAGAAAAAAACTATACTCCTTATACTAGATGGTTTCGGTCTAGGAAAGAGGACGAAAAAGAATCCTATTTTTGCCGCCTCAACCCCGGTGCTTGATTCTTTGTATAAGAAATTTCCTCATTCAAAATTATCTGCCAGTGGTGAGGCAGTGGGCCTACCGCCAAAAGTAATGGGAAACTCAGAGGTGGGTCATCTTAACATCGGCGCCGGTAGATGTATTCCGCAAGATTTAGTAAAAATAAATAAGGCTTGCCAGGATGGCTCTTTAGCGAAGAATAAAATATTTCTAGAGGCAATATCTAAAGCTAAAAAAAATAAAAGAAGTCTTCACTTTATAGGACTAGTATCTGACGCTGGAGTTCATTCACATTTAAGTCACCTAATAAAGATGTGTGAGATCGCAAGCGCGCAGGGAGTAAAAAATATATATGTACACGCCCTAACAGATGGTAGGGACACAGATCCATATAGTGGGCATAAGTATATTAAAAATTTAGAAAAAAGCTTAAAACCTTTTAATGCCAAAATAGTTAGTGTAATTGGTCGCTACTTTGCTATGGATCGTGATAAGCATTGGGAGAGAATTAAAAAAGCCTATGACCTTTTAGTGCACGGCAAAGGAAAAGAGTTTAAAAAAGCCAGTGAGGCAGTTTTAGACTCATACCCAGAAAAGATAAGTGATGAGTTTATATCCCCTAGAGTTATTGCTGGGGAAGTTGACCCTGCAGTATCTAGAATTTCTAAAGATGACGTGATTATTTGTTTTAATTTTCGCACGGAAAGATTAAGACAGCTTACCAGAGCTCTTTCTCAAGAAAATTTTCCTAGCTATAATATGGAGGCTTTAAAGTTAAATTACTACACCCTTACCGAATATGGTGATTTTAAAAAAGTAAAAGCAATCTTTGTAAAAGATGATGTGGATAAAACTTTAGGAGAAGTTTTAGCTTTAAATAATTTAAAACAACTACGAATAGCAGAGACAGAAAAATATGCTCACGTTACTTATTTTTTCTCAGGAGGAAGAGATAAGCTTTTTAAGGGTGAAGAGAGGATTTTAATTAAGTCCCCTCGGGTTGCTACCTACGACCTGCAACCAGAAATGAGTGCCTTTAAAATAAATAAAGCCGTAATCTCAGAAATTAAAAAAAATAAGTTTGACTTTATTTGTTTAAATTTTGCCAATGGCGATATGGTGGGGCATACGGGAAATTTTAAAGCGATAGTTAAGGCTGTGGAGGTAGTGGATAATTGTCTGGGAGATATTGTAGAAGCGGCTAAAGAAAACTATGATATTTTAGTTACCGCTGATCATGGTAATGCTGAGATAGCTCTAAATGCAGATGGCTCTATAAATACTTCTCACTCTCTAAATCCAGTTCCTCTTATCTTAGTATCAGATGATTATAAAAAGATTGAAGATGGAGCGCTTTGTGACATTGCTCCCAGTGTGCTAAAAATCATGGGTATAAAAAAACCAAAAGAGATGACCGGAAAAGCCTTGATATAAGATTAGTTTTTCAAATAAAATTTATTAATAAAAAATAAGCTCAAATATTTAGAGCTTATTTTTTGTTTATGTACGCTTATCACTAACTACTCAACTATAATTGGAAAACTGCCTGTCTGACCATAAGCTAGAGGCGCCTCCTTGCAGTAGCGGACAATATTCTTTTTATAGTAAGCTGGCTTGCTCTCTTGGATTTTGCCAATTATATAATATGTTAAAGCCATAACTAGGGCAGCGGAAAATTTCTTTGGCATTTTGATTTTTAGACGATGATCTTTTAAGCCAAAGTATTTATTCTCACCTAAGCTAATTACCAACTCATCCTTAGAGGGCATTACGAACTTAGCATGCCTAGCTTCGCCAAAGGTAAAAGACCTAATAGAAACATGATGGCCAAATAATTCATGTTTTTTAATATCTAGCATGGGAGTGATATCAACAAACTCATCAGGTAAAATAAAACTGTAAGCCTTATAATTTTTAAAATCTTTAGGAAGTTTGACACTTTTTATAAATTTTTCTATTAACTTAGGGTCTTCTTTAGTTTTAGAAAGTACCATTCCTAGGTAGGTGGAAATATTGTAAGTTTGGGGTTCTGGTATTTTATCATAGACTATAGTTTGGTCGGCGAGCTTAGCAGCTAAAGATTTAGGGCTGCAAGTCATAAGTATAGTGTTTAGCTTATTTTTCTTCGCTTCTTTAACTTCCCAAACTGCATCCTTTTCACCAGAAGCAGAGATAATTACCACATCTTTTATTAGCCCTTTTGAAATTAAGGGTTTTGCGCTTTTAAGTTTTTCCTTAAAATCACTCTCACTGGCAAATAAAGCTATTTGGTCCTGAAAGATAATTTTTCCCGTATTGTAAGCATTGCCACTGCCAACTATTATTTTTAAACTATCGTCGAGTTTTATAAACTTAGGGACAGGATTTTTTTGAAAAAATTTCAGGGCGCTAATAAGGCTCTCGTTTAAGTTAGCTAGGTTTTTTATGTTCATATTTTTACTTTATTTTATTATACTTTCTATTATAATTTATCTTGATATTTATTTCAATTTGAGTTACAGTTTGACTGTACTCAAGCAAGAGTATTTAATTTTTATTTTTGTTAAATTAATAATCATTTTTTATGTCTGGACACTCAAAATGGGCTACCACACATCGCCAAAAGGCGGTGACTGATGCGAAGCGAGGAGCCATTTTTACCAAACTCGCCAATATAATAACCATCGCCGCTAAGCTTGGAGCGGATCCGGAGGCAAACGCAGCTCTTCGTAGCGCCATCGATCAAGCTAGGGCTTCTAATATGCCCAAAGATAATATTGAAAGAGCGATAAAGCGGGGCACGGGCGAATTAGCTGGTGACTCCATCGAGGAATTGTACTATGAGGGTATTATCCCGCCCGCTATACAAGTGGTGGTAAAGTGTTTAACTGATAATAAGAATAGAAGCGGAGCTGCAGTTAGACATTTGTTTACCAAAATTGGTGGTGCCTTTGGTTCTGTGCTTTGGAATTTTGATCAGCTAGGAGTTATAAGTATCTCTCATGAAGAGATTAAAGCCAAGCAGTTAAACTACGAAGAGCTTGAACTTGAGCTTATAGACAAAGAAATAAAAGATTTTGTAAAAGAGGATGATGGGATAGCAATATATACAGAGATAGCCGATCTACAAAGAATTAAGGATTTTTTAGAAAAAGAAAAAGATATAAAAGTAGAAAGAGCTGAGCTAGACTATGTTGCTAAAGAAAAAATTGAAATAGAGCCCCAAGATAGGATAAAATTAGATAAATTTATGGAAGAGCTTGAGGACAACGAAGATGTAAATGACTTCTATACAAATTTCAATTAAAAAAAATGGCAAAAATTATTTTAGGAATAGATCCTGGTATCGCAGACACTGGCTACGGAGTAATTTCAGTAGAGGGAACTAGTTTAACTTGTCTTGCCTACGGTAGTATTAAGACGCCAGCGGGACAGGAGCTACCTTTGAGGTTAGCCACCCTATTTAAAGAATTAAATAAAATTATAAAAAAATACAAACCAGATAAAGCAGCGATAGAAGAGTTATTTTTTAACAAGAATGTAAAAACTGCTCTTATAGTTGGGCAAGCAAGAGGAGTGGCTATTTTAGCCTTAGTAAACAACAACTTAAGTATTAGCGAATACACACCCTCTCAAGTAAAATCTAGTGTCACCGCTTATGGCAAAGCTAGCAAGGCACAGGTGCAAAAAATGGTAAAATTAATTCTAAAGCTTGACAAATTGCCTCAACCAGATGATGCTGCTGATGCTTTAGCAGTAGCGCTCTGCGCTTTAAATAATAAATTATGAAAACAAATAAAAAGTTAAAAATAGTACACATCGCCTCCGAGGTTGCACCTTATTCAAAAACTGGTGGGCTAGGTGATGTGACGCGTAGTTTACCCAAGGCTCTTAAGAGACTAGGGCATGATGTTTTTATTATTACACCACTTTATGGCCGCGTGATAGATAAAAAGAAATGGGGCCTAAAGTTAATAATGGAAAATGTTAATTTACGTTTAAATAGTCAAGAGAGTGTAGTGGTAAATTACTGGGAAGGTGTCCACATGGAAGGCCTGCCAATATATTTCATTGAAAATAAAACTTATTTTTCTAATCGTAAAAGTATATATAGTGCGAGCAATAATAATGCCCGTTTTTTAATTTTCAATGTGGCTGCTTTAAAGTTGCTTAGCTTGCTTAAAAAGTCGGTAGACGTAATCCACTGTCATGATTGGCAAACAGGGCTCATCCCTTATTATTTAAAAACTGATTTCCGTTATTCAAAAACTTTAAAAAAAGCCAAGACAGTCTTTACTATTCATAACCTTATTTTCCAATTTGGACACAATTGGTGGGAGGTGGCGCCAGAGAATAAAGACTATGGTAGGAGTCGCATTCCTCATCTAAGTGATCCTAGATTAGAAAATATTAATTTTGCTAAGCGTGCGATTTTGTCAGCCGATATTATAAATACGGTAAGTGAGCAGTATCGTCAAGAGATAATGACGAAAAAATTTGGTCAAGATTTAAATCAAATTCTTAAAAATAGAGCTTCGAGATTATACGGTATTATAAATGGAATTGATTACAATACTTATAATCCTGATAAAGATGAAGATATTTACAAGACTTATAACCACGAGTCAGTTGATAATAAGCAAGATAATAAGAAATACTTGCAAGGCAAAATTGGCCTTATTCAAGATAGCAAAACTCCACTGCTGTGCACTACCTCTAGAGTGACTTTTCAAAAAGGCTTTAATTTAATTCTTAAAGTAATAGAGCCGCTTTTAAAGATGGATGTGCAATTAGTCTTTATGGGTGATGGCAGCGAGGAGTATATTAAGCCAATTAAAAAGTTACAAAAGAAACACCAGGGAAAAATAGTCTGGCTACCCTTTAATCAAAAAATGGAAACCTTGGTTTATGCAGCTAGTGATTTATTTTTATTACCCTCAAATCATGAGCCTTGTGGTATTAATCAATTAATCGCTATGCGTTATGGCTGTATTCCGGTAGTGCGGGAGGTGGGGGGACTATATGATACAGTGGAAAACTTTAGTCCTGGTGATAAGCAGGGTAGTGGTTTCACCTTCTCATCTGAAGACGCACTAATGTTTTATGCCGCTGTAATTAGAGCTTTAGAAAACTATAAACACAGCAGGGTGTGGCGTAGCTTAGTAAAAAGAGTTATGCAAAAATCAAACAGCTGGGAAATTCCCGCTAATAAGTATGTGGAACTTTATTTAAAAGTTATTTCAAATAAATAAAATTATGCGTTGGATAAATTTACTACATTTTTATCAGCCAGCCAATATCGAGTATTTTTATATTTCGGAAGCTTTAGAAAGAAGCTACTCCCGTCTTTTAAGCTTAATGGAGGGAAATTATAACTTAAAAATGACTTGGAATGTTTCGGGCTGCTTGCTGGAAAGACTGCAAGAGAGTAAAGAGGGTTTAGATTTCATCTA
>CAYIZC010000045.1:0-5585 GCA_964367805.1 uncultured Gammaproteobacteria bacterium | reverse complement strand
CCCACACTAAAAAATAAAGACTTTCAATTTAGAGAGTCTTTTTTATTTTACTCAAAAGGGCTATAATACTAGTATCTTTATTAAATTATTATTCAAATATTATGCCGATAATTAATCCAGATAAAATAGGACAAGGGGTTGCTAAATTTTTAGCGATCGCCTTTCTTTCTCTTATTATTGTGATTATAGTTCTTATTGCTATTTAAAGTAACACTATGCCCGAATTACCAGAGGTGGAGACAATTAGACGCGACTTAGTTGCTAGCATCCTTAATAAAGAGATAGTTGATCTTAAGTTAAACGACACCAAGGTTCTAAAAAATACTAAGCCTTTTTTTACTAAGGCGCTTTTAAATAGGAGCATCCTTGATATATCAAGAAGAGGTAAACTGCTTAGTTTTAAAATTTCAAAAAAAAGAGAAGAAAAAACTAATAAATATCTTCTAGCTCACTTAAAGATGACAGGTCAGCTTATACTTATAGCCAAAGAAGAGAAGATAGTAGGCGGTCATAGCCTAAGTGACGAATCTTTTGAAAAAGCAGTAGGAGGGTCTTTACCTAATAAACATACAAGAGCCGAGATAGTTTTCAGTGGCGGCGCTCGTTTATTTTTCAATGACTTAAGACGTTTTGGTTATCTACAGATTGTCTCAGAAGAAGATCTTGTAAAAATAAAATCAGAAAATTATGGACCAGAACCTTTGAGCCCTGAGCTTAACATAGATTATTTATCGCAAATGCTTAAAAAAAGAACTAGTAGCATCAAAGCCTTGCTTTTAAATCAAAAGTTAATTGCGGGCTTGGGTAATATCTATGTTGATGAAGCTTTATTTTTAGCTGGCATAAGGCCAACAAGGGAAGGGGCGAGCCTTAGTTTGGGAGAAAGAAGGGAGCTCCTGCTTTCTATAAATAAGATCATAGAAAAGGCAATAGAAAATAGAGGGACCACTTTTAACAACTATGTTGACTCAAGTGGCAAGAAGGGAAACTTTAGCCGTTTACTCCAGGTATATGGACGAAAAGGACAGTCTTGTTCTAGGTGTAAAACAAGCATAGAAAAGATTAAATTAGCAGGTCGGGGTACACACTATTGTCCTAAATGTCAGAAATAGGTAATCGGTTGACTTATACGCTACTTTTAGCTATTCTCTAATTATAATAATTAATATTTATCTATTTTTTGGCTTGAAAAAGGCAAAGACTGGATACAAATAGGAATATGTCTCAAGACAACATGATGAAGCTGGAATGCACTGAATGCAAGACAGTTAATTACCATTCTCATAAAAATAAAAAAACTTTAAAAGAACGCTTAGAGATGCAAAAGTTTTGTAACAAGTGCAAGAAGCACACATTGCATAAAGAAACTAAGTAATTAATAGTTTATTATATTATTTATATAATATATAAAATAAGACCTAAGATCATATGAATAAGACTAAGAATTTAACCAAGCCATTTCTGCTTATATTAGTTTTCTTAGTTTTGTTTGCTTGCTATCTTATCTTCAAGCCCTTTTTAACTGAAATATTTGTAGCTGTAATTTTGGTTTCTATTTTTTATCGTCCTTATGAGTATCTAGTTAAAAAATTTAAGGGCAGGAAAAACTTAACAGCTTTTTTGATGTGCCTAGTCTTAGTTTTAATTGTTGTTTTACCAACTATAAGAGGTATTATTTATGCTAGTCAAAAATCAGCAATTGCCTACTCTCAGGCTGTTTCCTTTTTTAACAATAACGATATAAATGAAATATTTAAGCAGGATTCTTTGCAGAGCGGAGCACTTAAGTATTTAAATATTGATGATTTAATCTTGCAAAATGAGCAAGTTAAGGGAGTTGTTTTAGATGTCTTAAAAAAATCTAGCAATTGGTTAATATCTAGCGCTACAGCTTTAGTTAAGGGAACGACTAGTTTTATTTTATCTCTCATCTTGATTATAATTTCCATGTTCTTTTTCTTTGTTGATGGAAAAAAAATGGCCCATAGTTTAATGAGGTTATCACCGCTTCCTGATAAGTACGATAGAGAAATATTTAGTAAATTTAGACGAGTAAGTTATACTACATTTATTTCAACTTTCGTAGTAGCGACTGCCCAGGGTGTTGTAGGTGCAATTGGTTTTGCAATTATAGGCTTTCCTCCTTTGTTAGCAGGAGTAATAGTGGGCTTATTATCCCTTATTCCCTATGTAGGCTCGATGATATTCTATGTCCCACTAGGCGCTTATTATATTTTAATAGGAAATGTCTGGCAGGGTGTGTTTATTCTAAGTTGGGGATTCTTTTTCATTGGCACTATCGATGATTTTCTTCGCGCCTACCTTATTAAAGGTAAAGCAGAGGTTAATATGATTTTTGTTCTTTTTTCCATTTTAGGAGGTGTTTCTTTATTTGGATTTTGGGGATTAGTTCTTGGTCCACTTATTATTTCATTAGCTGTTACTGTTCTTTATATTTATGAACTAGAGTTTTGTGACCACCTTGATGACTGCATTGAAGAGGGTGCTTTACCCAATGGAGGTAATAGTAAAAGACTAAGACCTGACAAGTTTAATTTAGATAGAGTTGATAATGATATAGTTCGAAAGACTCTTAAATTTTTTAAAAAGAAGAAAAAGAAATAAACTAAGTAATGCGGGCGTAGTATAGTGGCAGTACAGGGGTCTCCAAAACCTCTAGCGTGGGTTCGATTCCTGCCGCCCGTGCATATCAAAGAATACCTATTTAGGTATTTTTTTATTTAAACACAGACACTATAAGATTGGTGCGCGGGGATAGGTATTAAGGATAGCTATTTGCTCAATAGCGATATAGACAAAATATGTGGTAGTCTATAGCCTTTTAAGTGGTGGTAAGTAGTAAATATCAGTTTTTTATAATTATTATAATTTTAGGATTATTGAGGCACTTACCCTTGCTTTATTATTTGAACTATGCTATAGTTTCAGAGTTAACATTTTATTAATTAGAAAAGTCGTCGAGTTTCACAAATTTATTAAAAGTTTGCAAATTTATTCACTAAGTCTACAAATAGATGAACGGTGTAATCAAAAAATTAACTGACAAAGGTTTTGGCTTCATTACAATTGAAGGTCAAGATAAGGATTTATTCTTTCACAGCAATGCTTTAGTTGGAGTTTCATACAATGAACTTCAAGAAGGTCAAGCTGTTACTTTTGATCAAGAAGAGTCTCCAAAAGGAATGAACGCAGTCAACGTAAAACTTGCCTAGTTTAAACCTCGGAACAAAAAAGCCCAGTACTAATGTTGTACTGGGCTTTTTTCTTAGTAGAAGGACTGCTTCAATTGATTTATTTAAATTTTGTTGCTATATTTGACCTATGATTAATTAATTAGAGTAAATATGACTCAAACTGATATAAAAAAATTGTATCGAAACCCAGAGGAATACTTAGGGAAAAGTATTAATGTTTCTGCTTGGGTAAGAACAGTACGCAATTCTAAAGAATTTGGCTTCATTGAATTAAATGATGGTAGTTTTTTTAAAGGCATTCAGGTTGTTTTTGAGTCTAGTATTTCAAATTTCTCTGATGTTTCCAAGCTTAGCATTGGTTCTTCAGTTGAGGTGTCTGGTGTTTTAGTAGAGTCGCCCGCTAGCGGTCAAGCTTTTGAACTTAAAGCTGAAAATATAAAAATTATACATCAGGCTGAGGCAGACTATCCTTTACAAAAGAAAAGACATAGCTTTGAGTTTTTACGCGAAATAGCTCATTTACGCTCCAGAAGTAATACTTTTTCTGCAGTTTTTAGACTAAGATCAAGCCTTTCTTTTGCAATTCATAAATTTTTTAATGAAAGAGATTATTCGTATATCCATACTCCTATTATCTCTGGCTCTGACTGTGAGGGAGCAGGAGAGATGTTTAATGTCAGCACCTTTGATATAAGCAAAGAAATTCCTAAAAATGATAAGGGTGAAGTTGATTATAAAAAAGATTTCTTTGGTCGTCATGTTGGACTCACTGTAAGTGGGCAACTTGAAGCCGAGGCTTTAGTTATGGGTTTAAAGAGGGTATATACTTTTGCTCCTACTTTTAGGGCAGAGAACTCTAATACCACTCGCCACGCTTCTGAATTTTGGATGGTAGAGCCGGAAATGGCTTTTGCTGGACTAAAAGAAGATATGGACTTAGCCGAGGAGATGATTAAATACTTGATTTCCTATGTCTTAAAGGAGTTACCAGAAGAGATGGAGTTTTTTAATAAGTTTATTGACACTGATCTTTTTGAAAAGCTTCAAAATGTATTAAACTCTAATTTTGCGCGTATTACTTATACAGAGGCTATAGATGTGTTGCTTAAGAGTGGGCATAAATTTGATTATCCAGTTAAGTGGGGAATAGACCTGCAAACTGAGCATGAGCGCTATATTACTGAAAAAGTCTACTCTAAGCCAGTTTTTGTAACTGACTATCCCAAAGATATTAAAGCTTTCTATATGCGTCAGAATGATGATGGTAAAACAGTGGCCGCTATGGATTTACTAGTTCCTGGAATAGGTGAAATAATTGGCGGTAGCCAAAGAGAAGAGCGCTACTTCAAGCTCGAAAGCAGAATGAAGGAGATGAATTTAGATATAGAAGAATATAGATGGTATCTAGATACTAGAAAATATGGCACCGTGCCTCATGCTGGCTTTGGTCTAGGTTTTGAAAGAGTAATAATGTATTTATCCGGCATGGCCAATATTCGAGATGTGATCCCTTTTCCGAGAACTCCTAAGAATGCAAATTTTTAAAAAAAAGATAAAGAAGGTACTTATATATTGTTGAACTTTAAAATTTATAAATAATGAAGAAAAAAGTAGAAACTCAGTGGTTTGTAGAGCCTTTAGATGCAAACACCAATGAAGTTATTGTAAAATTTTTAATAAACCTGGGTCAGGTTTATGAAAATTATGCCCTTAGGGATGAGAAAGGTATTCCGAGAACTGTTTTACAGTTGGAAAAATACTCTTATGTAAGTAGGCTTTATAGTGATAAATTTAAATTTTCTTTAAAATTTAAAATTTATACTAGAAGGGGAAATCGTAGTCCTTTAAGACCTTGGTTGTTTGACGAGCCAAACCCCAAGAAAAGATTTAATTTTAGAAAAAGTTAAACTAGAGTACGAACAAAGTAAAGAGAGATTCAAACAATCTCTCTTTTTTTATTATTAATATAAAGTTTGCTATAGTAAGAAGTAATGATGTCAAAACAAAAAAAGAAAAAAATTTTATTTATGGCAGGCTACGTATTATTAGCTTGTATTTTTGTTTATTTACTTA
This sequence comes from uncultured Gammaproteobacteria bacterium, assembly GCA_964367805.1. Taxonomy (GTDB): domain Bacteria; phylum Patescibacteriota; class Patescibacteriia; order Patescibacteriales; family UBA12465; genus UBA12465. Next base: position 297 of record CAYIZC010000045.1, on the reverse strand, counting down.
AACCAGTTTACCTCGTTTCGATTTTTATAGTGTTGGGCCCACCTAGCATAGCTAACTTTATATGGCTAAAGGAGTCTAGATTTAAAATATTTATATTCTCATTGCTTACTACTATTTTGTTTGCTCCACCAGTTGAAATTATGGCTAGACTGGCTAACTCCTGGGATGTTCAATCAATCTTGCCTCGTCTTTTTGGTATCGCTCCTCTGGAAAACATGTTCTTTGCTTTTATTAATTTCTTTTGGGTCCTCTCTTTCTACCAGTATTTTATAGAAGAAGAGGAGGAAAATAGTGGAA
>CAYIZC010000044.1:0-5683 GCA_964367805.1 uncultured Gammaproteobacteria bacterium | reverse complement strand
TTTTACGGGACTCTTCCTCCTTTAAAAGGTTGACCTCATTTTGATTCTTCCACATCGAGATTTCTTGATTTATTCTATCAGTTAAATCTTCCTCTGTCAAGCTTTCCTCTTTCTCATTTTCTCCTTTAAAATCAACCTTTTTAGTATCTTTCTCTGCTTCTATATTTTTAGCATTTTCTCTGTCTAAATTTTTATCAGAAGACTTGTCTTTATTTTCTTTTTCACTATTTTCTAAATATTTATCCAGGGAGGAAATGAGATATGAATTATCTTCATCACTGCCGTCAAAAATAACTACTCTATCTCCGCTCTGTTTAGCTAGTGCTAAAACTTGTTTTAGTTTTTTTGATAACATATGAAATTAATTAAATTTCTAAGCACCTTTCTCTTGTAGTTCCTCTAATATACTTTTTGGAACTTGGGCATAGTGGGAAAATTCCATTGTGTAGTTAGCTCTTCCCTGACTCATAGAACGGAGTGAGGTTGAATAACCAAACATCTGAGCTAAAGGCACTTTAGCCTTTATTAACTTGATATTAGTTCTATCTGACATCTCACCAATTTGACCTCTTTTACTATTTAAATCTCCCATTATATTACCCATGTACTCTTCCGGTGTAGTCACTTCCACTTTCATAATCGGCTCAAGTAGCACTGCGCCCGCTTTTTGACAAGCCTCTTTGAAGGCTAAAATAGCAGCCATCTTAAAGGCGACTTCAGATGAGTCGACCTCATGGTATGAACCATAGAAAAGTGCCACCTTAACATCTACCATAGGATAGCCAGCGATAACACCACTGGTAATTGCTTCGCGAACACCCTTTTCAATAGCAGGAATATACTCACGAGGAATAATACCGCCCTTAATTTCATCTACGAACTCAAATCCACCACCTTGCTCTAGTGGTTCCACGCGAAGTGAACAGTGACCATATTGACCACGACCACCTGATTGTTTGATATACTTATGTTCTGCTTCAGCTGTCTTAGAAATTGTTTCACGATAAGAAACTTGGGGATTACCAACATTAGCCTCAACTCCAAACTCACGTTTCATTCTGTCGACAAGAACCTCAAGGTGTAGTTCACCCATTCCAGAGATAAGAACTTGGTTTGTTTCTTCATCAGTCTCCACTCTGAAGGTAGGATCTTCTTCTGCTAAACGAGATAGAGCGACGCCCATCTTTTCTTGGTCAGCTTTCGTCTTAGGTTCAACTGCAATTTTAATAACTGGCTCTGGGAAAACAATAGACTCAAGTAATAAAGGATTGCTCTCAGCGCAAAGAGTATTACCGGTTGTGGTATTTTTTAAACCAATAACAGCCGCTATATCACCAGCGTATAATTCTTTAATTTCTTCTCTATGATTAGCATGCATACGTACTAAACGTCCCACTCTTTCCTTATTGCCAGTTGAAGAGTTAACAATATATGAACCTGAGGTAAGCACACCTTGATAAACACGGACAAAGCATAATTTTCCAACAAAGGGATCAGTTGCGATCTTAAAAGCAAGACCAACAAAAGGCTTGGAGTCATCAGCTTCAACTAAAATTTTCTTTTCTTCATTTTTAATATCAGAAGCTTCAAGAGGGGGAACTTCAAGAGGAGATGGTAAGTAATCAACTACCGCGTCAAGCGCTAATTGAACGCCAATATTTTGTAAAGCAGTACCACATAAAACTGGGTAAAAGTCATTGGCAATAGTACCTTTTCTAATTGCTGCCTTAAGCTCTTCTACACTAATTTCTTCACCACTTAAGTATTTTTCCATAGCGGCCTCATCTGACTCAACTGCGCGCTCGACTAATTCAGCCCTATACTTATCAACTTTTGCCATCATATTCTCAGGTATTGGAATTTCTTCAATATTTACACCAAAACTACCATTGAATTCAAAAGCTTTTTTTGTAACTAAATCTATAACACCAGAAAGATTATCTTCAGCACCAATAGGAAGTTGGATAGCAACCGCCTTCTCACTTAAACGCTCTCTGATTGAAGCTAAACTCATATCAAAGTCTGCTCCCATTTTATCCATCTTATTTACAAAGCAAAGACGAGGAACTTTATACTTATCAGCTTGACGCCAAACAGTTTCAGACTGAGGCTCTACTCCTGCTTGACCATCAAAAACTGCAATTGCACTATCAAGTACACGCAAAGATCGCTCTACCTCAACGGTAAAGTCAACGTGCCCAGGAGTGTCAATAATATTAACTTTCTTATTCTTCCAAAAACAAGTAGTAGCAGCTGAAGTAATAGTAATACCTCTTTCTTTTTCCTGCTCCATCCAGTCCATATCACTAGTTCCTTCATGAGTTTCACCTATCTTATGTTTTTTACCAGTATAAAAAAGAACTCTTTCAGAAAAAGTTGTCTTTCCAGCATCAATGTGAGCCATGATGCCAATGTTACGAATGTTATCTAAAGTATATTCTCTCGGCATAAAGTTTTTTACTTTTATTTCTATTTATTAATTATTTGTTTATCTTGAAAAATGAGCAAAAGCTTTATTAGATTCTGCCATACGATGAACCGCTTCGCGCTTCTTATAAGCATTTCCCTCACCATTTGAAGCATCAAGAATCTCAGCGGCTAACTTCTCAGCCATAGAGTGACCTCGTCTTTCCTGAGCAGCCGTAATCATCCAGTTGCAACCTAGGAAATAACGTCTTTCTCCACGAACTTGATAAGGGACTTGGTAGTTTGCACCACCGACTCTTTTTCCTCTTACCTCTACTAATGGAGATACTTTTTTTATAGCTTTATTGAAAACGTGACGAGGGTCTTGTTTTGCTTTCTCTTTGATAATTTCAAAAGCATCATAGACAATGTTTTCGGCCACAGATTTTTTGCCGTCTTCCATTACGTAATTGATAAACTTAGCGATATTTAAATCACTGTATTTATCGTCACTTTCAATATTCCTTTTTGGAGCTGGTTTTCCTCTCATATTAAGTATGTTTAGTCTAGCTATCAGCTATATTAACTAGAGTTTTTTATTATTTTAAATTAAACTATTATTTATATATTTTATTCCTTCTTTGGCTTCTTAGCGCCATATAAACTTCGGCCTTGACGTCTGGCCTCAACTCCTGAGGTATCATAGACACCACGTACCACCTTATAACGAACACCAGGAAGATCTTTAGTCTTTCCCCCTTTAACTAATACAATGGAGTGCTCCTGAAGGTTGTGACCCATACCAGGGATATAAGCGGTTACTTCCATGCCATTGGAAAGTCTTACACGAGCGATTTTTCTAAGCGCTGAGTTAGGCTTTTTAGGTGTGGTTGTAGTCACCTTTAAACAAACCCCTTGTTTAAAAGGAGCTCCCTTGGCGTGTTCTTTTCTTCTGCGATGTAATGAGTCAAGGGTAACGTGTAGCGCTAAAGACTTAGTTCCTACCTTAACTTTTTTACGACCCTTTCTTACTAATTGATTAATAGTTGGCATAGTTTTCCCTTTTATTATAGCCTTTCTAGCTACAAGCTATAAAGACTGATTTATCTTTTTATCTCTTATTTATTTTAAATATTAAAACAATCCTGAAATATCAGGATGTACTTTTTTTATACTCATATAATTTAACAAAATATAAAAGATAAGTCAAGATAGACTAGCTATTATTTCTTATCCTTTTTCTCCTCCCTGCCTAAGCACTATTGGGACTTGACTTATTTTTAGATTTGTGCTAATATATATTCATCGTGCATTATACAGATGGCACTAAAAAGCGAAAGCTAAAAAGCAATTTCACGCTTTAAATTATCTGATCAAAAGTACTTTAAAAATTTATCATTATGAGTAAAGAAAAATTTTTGTTTTCAGCTGCTAAAGGCTTTGCCTTTATCGCCCCAATTTACTATTGTCTTGAAAGCTTAAGTATGCAACTTAGTCTGTTTACAGACCTAATCTTTCTAGTAATTCTAGTCGCCCTTCTAGCTCTAATTTTTTCTTACCTTAACATGGAAAGAAAGAAAGAGTGGGAAGTTTTAAGGAGCCTCATTCTTGGTTCTGGACTAGGCCTTATATTACTAGCCGGGATTCCGCAGCTAAAAGTTTTCCCTATTTTAATCTGGCTAGTTATATTACTAGGCACAACTGGAAAAGTATTTTCCTATAAAATTAAAAGAGAGGAGACTTTAAAATTTTCTAGCTTTCTGAGACTGTTTATAATAATGATTCCTGTTTTAGGAATTTTCTATTATTTCGGCACTCAGTCCATTTGGCTTATGAGCGCCTCTTTTGTCCTTGTCTTTGCCTCACAGCAAAAAAAGGATTTAAGAGAGAGTCCCAGTGCTAGATTTAAATGCTTAAAGGTAAGCGTATTAGCAATTATTGTAGGCCTAATGAGTTCCGTGTTTCAGTATTCTCACTTAGCTATAGATTGGATGATGGATTCTATTTCTAGCCTAGGTGCCGGGACAGTAGTTATTGTTGGATTCATTATTTTAGTTCTGGCCACTTTATTTTTCGCTGCTTATTTCCACAAAAAAGAAATTGTAAAAGCAGAAAGAGAAGAAAAAGAAAGACAGTTAGCACAACAGAAGGAGCGAGATGAGGCAAGAAAAGACTTGGAGGATAAAAAAAATCTTTTGAAGAAATCTATCCTAATTGGCAAAGATATTAAATTTGAAGACTACGTAATAGTTTCAAATATAAAATATCAAATTGTCTACAATGAGTCGGCCAGACTCTTACTTAGCACCTTAGATAGTATGGTAGCCAGTAGCTTTAACGACAGCGAGTTATCTATTGCTATTTCTATACTAGAAGATATGCTAACTCATATTGAAAACAAGAAAACAAATTCTCAAATCCTTTACAAAGGAGAAGAGGAGCTTAGATCTCAAATTAATGGAACTCTAAGACGTATTCCAAAATTGAGAAACCACTAAGAGAAGAGAAAACAACAAAAAAACAAACCTGAACTAAAAAAGTTCAGGTTTTTTTCTTTATATAGAGTTTTAATGATATGGGCGTAAAAGGCAAAAACTAAGACTTCCCTTTTAGCCAGCTATGAGATTAAAGAGGAGATTAACAGGGATAGTTATGGCTCCACCAAAAAAAACTACTACAAAAATAACCATAACCATGCCATAGGCACTTAAGCTATAGTATTTTTTTCTAGCACTGTCAGAAAGAAAGGTAGCTAAAACTTTAGAACCATCTAGCGGTGGAATGGGCAAAAGATTAAAGACCATAAGTAGCAGGTTGATATAGACTATGATGCTAAGTAGACCTGAGAAAGTAAGGCTAATAAAAGGGGCAAAGCGAAGGATAAGACCAAAGACTATCGCGACCGCCAAGTTTGAGAGTGGGCCAGCGAGCGCCACCTTAGCTTCTCCCCATTTTTTGTCTCGCAAATTATAGGGATTATAAGGAACTGGTTTAGCGTAGCCAATTACAAAACCAATACCTGAGAAAATCATCATCATGGGTAGTAAAATAGAACCCCAGAGATCTAAATGAGGAATAGGGTTAATTGTTAAACGCCCTGCATCCTTAGCCGTATTATCGCCTAATTGATAAGCAACAAAGCCATGCATATACTCATGGATGACAGCTGAAAATACTAAAACTATTATTTGAAATATTTGTATCATAGCAAGTAGTATAACATAACTTGATTAATTTTAAAAATATAGCGGATTTTTCTAATAGCTTGAATTTTATT
>CAYIZC010000043.1:0-5705 GCA_964367805.1 uncultured Gammaproteobacteria bacterium | reverse complement strand
GTTTTAGGGAAAGTGCCACAGAGACTATACTAGTCCTTAATTTAAGGATGAAAGGTGAAAAGAATTTAGATGTCAATTTGGCTACTAATTTCGCTCTTCGGCAACGGAGATGTCGCGGTAAACCCTACCAGAAGCAAGAGCAAACTTTCTATTTATAGAAAGAAAAAGTGGCTCGCTTGAGCCTATTAGTAATAATAGGCCTTAGATAAATGTCGCCTAAAACAGAATCCGGCTTACAGCTACCCTAGTAACATTTTTTATTCTAATTTTAATTTTTTATGAAAAAAACAGAGTTGTCATTTTCAGTTGCCCTTATTCCAATTGATTATGCTGTCTTGGTCTTAGCTGGTATCTCAGCTTACTATCTTCGTTTTTCTACTTGGGCAGCCTCTCGTTGGCCTATAGTTTTTAACTTACCATTTCCAGAATACCTCAGTTCGTTACTTTTAATTGCTTTTTTGTGGATAATAATTTTTTCTCTTTCCGGGCTTTATCAGATAAAAAGCGCTCGGAAGCTGGCTCAAGAAATTCAACGTATAATTGTCTCTTGTGCGGCTGGCTTATCTCTAGTTGCTATCATAATTTTTTTACAAAGAGATTTATTTGATTCTCGTTTTATAGTGCTCAGTGGTTTTGTAATTGCCATTTTATACCTCATCTTAACCCACTCCTTTATTCGTTGGCTACAGCGCTATTTATTTCGCTATGGTATAGGGGTGCGCAAAGTGGTGCTAGTTGGTAGTTCAAAAACAACAGAAAATCTAATGACAGAGTTTTCTTCCAACCCTAGAATTGGCTATGAGGTTGTCAGACGAGTCAGGGATTTTTCCCTGCCTAGTTCACAGGACTTACTCCAGTTTGTTAAAGATAATGAGGTAGATGAAATTATTCAAAGTGATCCTAACTTGAGTAAAACAGAGATTTTGCGTTTATATGATTTCTCCAATGATAATCATATTACTTATCGCTACATTGCTGATTTATTGGAGGTAAAGGTGCTTAGAACTGAGGTTTCAGAAATCATGGGCATGCCCATAGTTGAGGTAAAAAAGACTACTCTTGATGGTTGGGGCAGAGTCTTTAAGCGCGCCTTTGACCTAATTTTTTCTTCTGTTTTAATTGTTGTTTTTTCTCCCATTATGGCTCTGGCGGCTTTAGCCGTAGTGATAGATTCTCGTGGTCCAGTATTTTTTTCCAAAAAAGATGATGGCAGTTTCTTATTTAGAGTAGGGGAGGGAGGCAAACCTTTTAAGTATTTTAAATTTCGCTCCATGGTGCCAAATTCAGATAGTATGCGCTATAAGGAATTAGCTGATAAAAATATTCGTTCCGATGGCCCTATGGTAAAGATAAAAGATGATCCTCGCGTTACCAGAGTTGGTCGCTTTATTCGTCGTTACTCCATAGATGAATTACCAGAGCTCTTCTTAGTTTTTATGGGCAGGATGAGCTTAGTTGGTCCAAGGCCGCACTTGCCAGAAGAAGTGGCAAAATATGAAAATCATCACCGCAAAACTTTAACCATTAAGCCGGGTATAACTGGCTTAGCTCAAATATCTGGTCGCAGTGATCTTCTTTTTGAAGAGGAGGCAAAACTAGATATTTATTATATTGAAAATTGGACTCTTTTGCTTGATATTTCTATCTTGCTTAAAACTCCTTTAGCAGTATTTAAACCTAGAAAAACTGAGTAATAATATAATTATGAAAGTAGCTTTAATACATGATCATTTAGCCCAAGACGGCGGAGCAGAAAAAGTATTAAAAGTATTAGCTGATATGTTTCCTCAGGCTGATATCTATACCTTGCTCTATGAGAAAAAAAATGTAAATAAATATTTCAAAGGAAGGAATATCCATACTTCTATAATCCAAAAATTACCGGGTGGAATTAAGCATTATCAATGGTATTTGTTTTTAATGCCCATGGCAGTAGAGTTTTTTGATCTGAGAAATTATGACCTTGTTATTTCTGATACCAGCTCTTTTGCCAAGGGAGTTATAACTGTGCCAGACACTCCTCATATTTGCTATTGTCATACACCTACCCGCTATCTTTGGAGTGATACGCATCAGTATATAAATGAACTTAAGTATAACAAGTGGTTAAAGAAGATAATTTCTATGCTTTTAAACCGTTTGCGCATATGGGATAGACTGGCAGCTGATCGAGTAGATCATTTTATTGCTAATTCAAAAACTGTAGAAAAGAGAATAGAGAAATATTATCGTAGGCCCTCTACTGTAATTTACCCCCCGGTTGAGGTAAATAAATTTAAGATAGAAGATATTAGTAAGCAGGGCCAAGAGGAGAAATATTTTTTAATTGGCTGCCGTTTAGCGCCTTATAAAAGAGTTGATATAGTTGTTGAGGCTTTCCGTGACCTACTACCAGGCTATAATTTACAAATTTTTGGTGATGGGGTAGATAAGAAAAGGTTGGAGAAAATTGCTGCTGAGTCTAAAAATATAAAGTTTTTAGGCCGTGTCAGTGAAGCTGAGAAAGCCAAACTATATAGCGGTGCTCAGGCTTTTATAAATCCTCAAGAAGAAGACTTTGGTATTACAGCAGTTGAGTCTATGGCCGCTGGAAGGCCAGTAATTGCTTATCGTAAAGGAGGGGCAACAGAAACTGTCTTGGAGGGAAAAACTGGTTTATTTTTTGACAAGCAAAATAAGGAAGCAATTGCTGAAGTTGTTTTAAGTTTTAAGGATCATAAATTTGAGCCTAGTGAGATAAAAGCCTGGGCTGATAACTTCTCTTGTTTAAAATTTGAAAACCAAATAAAAGATTATATTTTTTCAAAAACTGGTTTAAAAATTGATAAGTAGCTATGAAAATTGCTTTTGATGCCAGGGTTTTAATGGACAAGCACTATAGTGGCGTTTCTCAATATAGCGCTAAATTATTGGCGGCTATTTTAAAACAAGATAAAGAAAACACTTATTCATTATTTTATAACTCTTATAAAAAAAAGAATATTAATCTGCAAGCTTTTGCCGCTCCCAACCTTAAACTAAAAGGACTAAACTATCCTAATAAAATTTTTAATTATTTTTTGCAAAAGGTATTGCATCTCCCTAAGTTAGACAAACTAACAGGCAATGTCGATGTTTTTTTTGCGCCTCACTTAAATTTTATTAGCCTAAGTGATAAAACAAAATTTGTTATCACTGTTCATGATTTGTCTTTCTTGCGCTATCCAGAATTCTTTAGTAGAAGGAAAAATTTTTGGCATCAGGCTTTACATATTAAGAAATTACTACAAAGAGCTGAAGCTATAGTAGCAGTATCAAATAACACTAAGCATGATTTAGTGGAGATACTGGCAATAGATGAAAAAAAAATTAAAGTTATTTATTCGGGAAATAACTATGAGCAAGAAGAAAATCTTCTAAATGAAGATAGGACCAAGAGTACTAATGTTTTAGAAAAGTTTTCTTTGACCCCGGGTTATATTTTATTTGTGGGAAACATCGAGCCTCGTAAAAATATAGTCAATCTAATAGAGGCTTATAATAAGCTACGCAATGAGAAGGGGGATTTAGCTAAGGTGCAATTAGTTTTAGCTGGTTTGCCTGCTTGGAAGCATAAAAAAATATACAAAAGTAGGGAGCTCTCAGACTATCGTAATGATATTAAATTTTTAGGCTACGTTACAGACAGTGAAAAAAGTGAGCTCTATAGACAAGCAGGTGTCTTTGCCTATCCTTCATTTTATGAAGGCTTTGGCTTTCCACCGCTAGAGGCGATGTCACATTCTCTTCCGGTTGTGTCATCTAATGTCTCTAGTTTGCCTGAGGTTTTAGGTGAGGCTGCTCTTTTGGTAAATCCGTTTAAAAGCGAGGATGTAAAAGAGGCTCTTGTTTTAGCCCTGCAAGATGAAAAATTAAGAGCGTCACTAATTGCCAAAGGAAAGCTTAGGGCCAGCTTGTTTTCTTGGGAAAAGACGGCTAAGGAGTATTTGGAGTTATTTGCGAGTTTAAAGTCATAAGCTACTATTTTAAATGAAAAAAGAACTACTAAGGAGTAATAATAAGAAAAAAGTTTTGGTAGCTATCTCCGGTGGCGTAGATTCTGCTGTGGCGGCTAAGCTTCTTTTAGATGAGGGCTATGAGGTATCAGGAGTTTATTTAGATTTATGGAAAGACGAAAAGAGCACTGAAAATAAAAAAAATGATATTAAGTCTCTGGCCCAAATTGATGCGGAAAAAGTGGCTACTAAAATTGGCATTCCTCTTCATATTTTAAACTACAGAAAAGTCTTTAAAGAAGAGGTAGTAGACAACTTCTTAAAAGAATATGCTAGTGGAAAAACTCCCAATCCTTGTGTTGTTTGTAATAAGAAAATAAAGATAGCTAGTCTTATAAAGTATGCTAAAAGTCTTAAGTTTGACTATTTAGCAACGGGACACTATTTAAGTATTTCAAAGAAAGGCAAAGAGTATCAATTATTTAAAGCTAAGGACACCCATAAAGATCAAACTTATTTTCTCTACACTCTATCGCAAGAAGACTTAAAGCATCTCTTATTTCCTCTAGGAGCTTATAAGAAGAGCGAGGTAAAAAAGCTTGCTAGCAAACACTCTCTAGGTTTAGATAATAAGCCAGAGAGCCAAGATATTTGTTTTATCCCAGGCGCTCATAATGATTTTTTAAAGAAATACCTAAAACTTAAAGCAGGACCCATTAAGCTACTTGATAGTGATAAAACTATAGCCAAGCATCAAGGTTTAGCACTTTACACCATAGGACAGCGAAGGGGAATAGAAATAGGTGGCAGTGGTCCCTATTATGTAGCCGCCTTTGATTATGATAGAAATATCTTATATGTAGTGCAAAATTTTGATGAAAGTATTTTATATAAAGATAGCTTAGTCGCCACAAATGTAAATTTCTTAAGTTCTAAAAAATTAGAAAAATCTAAAAAGTGCCAAGCTGTTATTCGCTATGGTCATAGGCCTGAGGCTTGCGAACTTATTCCACTTGATGATGATGAATTTTTAGTAAATTTTAAAACAAAGCAAAGGGCAATTGCTCCCGGTCAAAGCGTTGTTTTCTATGATAAAAATAAATTATTAGGCGGTGGCATAATTAAATGATATAATCTATTTTTATAAGATAAGATAAATAAATTAAATGGCTCAAGAATTATCAGCAGTGTTTAACCGCATGCAAATTAAAAAGAAAGAACAAAGAGAGTTAAAAGCGATGTATAGAGATTCCTTATCAGTTAACGGTCACTATCAAGAAGTGCTTAAGGATTTAGAGGATTTAAAATTTAAGAAAAAAAAGATAGAGGCTGGTGTTCAGGCCGACTTTAAAGAAGAGTTTGATAAACTAGAGGGTTTAAAATTAAACATTGCCTCAGATCAGCAATTGTTAAGTGATATTGCTCTTAGTCAGTTTACCAAAGGAGAGCTCCGTAAATTAGTGGATGAAAACCAGGTAGAATATGACCCCATATTTACCGTTAAATTTAAAAAAGCCTAAAGCTTGTCGTGCCTTAGCTTTAAATTAAAAAACAGACCAATATTAAAAGGTCTGTTTTTTATTTGTGCCGCGAGAGGGGGTCGAACCCTCATGAAGTTACCTCCACACGAGTTTGAGTCGTGCGCGTCTACCAGTTCCGCCATCGCGGCATTTGATAAGGGTAGTATAATAAACAGACTATCATTTGTCAAAAGATAATTTAATAATATAC
>CAYIZC010000042.1:1901-5726 GCA_964367805.1 uncultured Gammaproteobacteria bacterium | reverse complement strand
TTGCTAAAATAATATATGACTTGGGTTATAAATGGATAATGGTAGATGAGGTGGCAGCATCAAGAGAAAAGACTGATAAAAATAAATCTCTGTATATCGATAAGAATAGTAATTTAAAAGTACTGCTACGAAATCGAGCTGTCTCAAACTCATACCCACCAATTAGCCTTAAGTCAGAGCTAGAAAAGGATGAAGAGGCAATAATAATAAGTGCAACCGACGCTGAGCTATACGGTTTAAGACATGAAGATCCCAGCGGCGAAATGGAAAGCATTGTTAAAAATAAAAAAATAAAAACAGAAACTATCTCCGAATTTATAAAAGAAAGAGAAGCAAATAAATTTGAAATAGATGAATTAAATTTGGCCGCATCTTCTTGGGAAACACAAGAAAGTGAGATTGGAACTAAAGGAGTTTTTGCTCTTTGGAACGATGAAAATAATGAAATTCACCAAGAGCTATGGAAACTAGCTAAGCTTGTTATGAGTCTTAATGATGAGTTTAGTCAAGATAAAAATTACAAATGGTATCGTTGGCATTTAGTCCGCGGTATTGCTAGTTGTACCTTCTGGTGGGCCAGTGCTCATGATTTTAAAGCTGTTTTTGGACCAAAAGCTTGGAGCCCTGACACAATAGAGCGAGGCTTAGAGGATATGATAAGGTCGATTAGATCACTTGATAGTATAGAGAGCAAAAAATATAAATTAGAAGCTGAGAATTATTATTTAAAAATTAAGAAATTGATTTGGGAAGACCATTGGACTAAACATTGGCATAGATAATTTTTTATCTCCCTAGTTAGTTACATTTTGAGTTATGAACAAGATACTAGATTTGTTTTCGCAAGAATATGTCCTTGCTTTGTTTAAAAAAGAGTTACTACCACTTTATAAAGAGTATGAAGATATCTCAGAGGTAGTTATAAAGCCTTATAAAAAAATGATCTGGACAACAACTTACCATGTTGTTATTAGCTTTGAGACTACTTTTGTAAAAAGTGATAAAAGTAGCGAAAAACTTTTAATTGTTTGCTCTGCTCACAGCAATGAAGAAAGAGAGAATGTTTTCAAAGCTATGAGTTATTTATGGGAGCGTAATTTTAATGAAGATTACATTGACATTCCTCGCCCGCTATTTTATTCAGAGTATTTTCGAGGAACCTTCTACGAGGGAGTTAAGGGAGAAAATTTAATGCATTATATTAAGAAACAGGACAAAGTGGAAACCGAGTCTATGGTTTTACTCTCCGCCGCTATGTTTGCTAAATTACATAAAATGAAGGTTGGCCCTGAGGCAAATTTTAATCCTAAAAATTCTCGTATTAGAACTGTGGTTCCCGGAGTAGATAATATTTTAAAGGAAATGTCTGTTCGCTTTTCCGGGGAATTTGATAAGAGTCTCAAGGCTATCTATGAGCACTTGATTATAAACGAGGAAAGATTTTTAAATTCTTCTAATTTTAATCTTTGTCTAATTCACGGCGATGCTCATACAGAAAACGTTATCCACACTGGAGCTGGTCGTATTGGTTTAATTGATTTTACTGATTTTTGTTTAGGTGATCCAGTCCGTGATGTGGCTACCTTTATGCAACAATCAGAGTATAAGATAAGAGCTCGTTATGGGGATTCGCAGTTTGCCCAAGAGATGAGCGCCTTATTCTTTAAAAAATATCTAGAGTATAGTGGTTTAGAAGACAGCCCTTATGTACGAGAGAGAATGACTCTTTATTACAATTGGACGGCAATTAGAACAGCAGTTTATTTATTTTTAAAGCATGACAATAATCCAGCTGGAGCCAAGATACTTCTTGAGCAAGCTAAGGAGAGTTTACAGCTTTAGTGGCTTTATTTGTGTAAAATCAGACTCTTGTAACTAGGCTGTGCTATAATATAGATGAAATAAATATTATATGGGACGAAGAAAAAAAAGAAAAGATTATAATTATTTTTTAAGCTTACCCAGCTTTAATCTTGATTCGCGCGCCAAGCGTAGCATCTTGATTGTGGTCTTACTAGTTTTGGGCATAGTTAGTCTTTTGGGACTATTTAATTTATCAGGAAATCTGGGAGAGTTTCTTTCTAAGTGGCTAGCTCTTATTTTTGGCTACGGCAAGATCTTGGTGCCAATTTTAATACTCTACTTTACTTTTTTGTTAATCAGACAAGAGAAGCGGAACTTAAAGTTTAGTGACTATTTAGGTTTCTTTTTGTTTTTCTTGTCCTGTCAAACTTTGTTTCATTATTTTTATTCCCCAGACACTTGGCTGGAATTAGCTAAGGCGGGGACAGCTGGTGGTTATGTTGGCTACTATACTAGCTCAGCCTTTTTTTATGTTTTTGGTTTCTGGGGCGGAACTGTGGTTCTGCTTGCCCTGCTCTTAATTGCAGCAGTGCTAATTTTTAACACCTCTCTTAGTCAAATAATTGGAAAAGAAAGCTTTCTATTTAAATTTTTTAGGCCTTTTGCTTTGTTTTTTAAAGAACTATTTAGTGGTAATGGTAAAGAGGAGGATGATATCGAAACAAGTTCAGAGAGTGATGAAAAAGATAGTCTTATTGCCGAGGCAAGAGATGGTGTTTTAAGTTCTTGGCAGGAAAGCAATATCTCTGAACTAAACAATGAAGTAGAGCTTCCTAATATTGCTCGTCAAAAAGCAAAAGCTAAGACCCCTAGTCAGGAAAAGATTGTTTGGCCTAGACATTCTATTAAAATCGATTTACCTATAGAGCTTTTAAATAATAAATTTACCAAAGCGATAGGGGGAGACACTGAACTTAATGGTAAAAAAATTCAAAACACTTTAGATAAATTTGGCATAGAAGTGGAGATGGGGGAAACTAAGGTTGGCCCTACGGTTACTCAATATACTTTTAGACCAGCCGAAGGAGTGAAGTTATCTCGTATCACTACCTTAAGCAATGATTTGTCTTTAGCCTTGGCCGCTCATCCAATTAGAATAGAAGCTCCCATTCCAGGAAAATCTTTAGTGGGTGTAGAGGTGCCAAATAGAGCTAAGGCCATAGTTGGTCTAAGAGGAATCTTAGAAGATGATGCTTTTAAAAAAAGAAAAAATAATCTGCATATTGTACTTGGTAAAGATGTTGCGGGGTCTTCTTGGCTCTACGACCTTAGTCGCATGCCCCACTTGTTAGTTGCCGGCGCCACTAACTCTGGTAAGTCAGTTTGTTTAAATGCAATTATAGTAAGTTTACTGTATCAAAATAATCCAGATGACTTGCGCTTTATTATGGTTGACCCTAAACGAGTAGAGTTACCTGTTTACAATGGTATTCCTCATTTACTTTGCCCAGTTATTACCGAAGTTTCTAAAACAATTAATTCACTTAAGTGGTGTCTTAATGAAATGGATAGAAGGTATGACTTGCTTAACAAGACGAAGAAGAAAAATATTCAATCTTATAACAAGGTTTCAAAAGATAAGCTACCTTACATCGTTTTCATAATAGATGAGTTGGCTGACTTTATGATGACGGCTGGCAAAGAAATGGAAGCAGCTATTATCCGCTTAGCGCAGATGTCGCGGGCTATAGGCATTCACCTTATTCTAGCAACCCAAAGACCTAGTGTAGATGTTATAACCGGACTTATTAAAGCAAACATACCTTCTCGTATTGCTTTTTCAGTAGCCTCACTAGTTGACTCTAAAACTATTTTAGATTCTTCTGGAGCAGAAAAACTTCTAGGTCAAGGTGATATGTTATTTTCCACCGCTGAAATATCTAAGCCAAAAAGAATTCAAGGCGCCTATCTCAGTGACGAGGAAATAAATGATGTGGTAAATTATATTAAAGAAAAGAGCGG
>CAYIZC010000042.1:0-1801 GCA_964367805.1 uncultured Gammaproteobacteria bacterium | reverse complement strand
GTAGATGCTAGCTTAGAGATTAGCGAGCATGATGCTGAGGAAGCAATCGAAGATGAGAATGAAATTTTAGAAGATATAAGGAGTAAGGGTAAGGAAGAAGAGGGAGAAGAGGAAAGGCCTAAGCTAGCACACAACCCTTTAGAAGATGATGATGAAATGTTTTTCTCCAAGTAAACTTAGTGGCTAGAGCTGGAATTAATTTTTCTAGAATTTAAACTTTATTTATAAACACTTTTTTATGATGGAATTATTTAAAAAAATAATACCAAAAAAACTTTTTACTTGGCTCGCCCCCACTTATCATTTTTTATTGAGTTTTCTTGCAGCCGTTTTTTTTAAATTTCCGAGTAGAAAAATTATAGTAATAGGAGTAACGGGAACAGCCGGCAAAACATCTAGTTCCTATATGATATATAAGATGTTACAAGAGGCTGGTTATAAAACAGGACTAACTTCCACGGCTGTGTTTGCCAATGGTGATGAGGAAAGATTGAATGATAAAAAAATGACCATGCCTGGTCGTTTATTTATCCAAAGATCCTTAAGGGATATGATAAAAAATAACTGTGTCTACGCAGTTATAGAAACAACCTCTGAGGGAATAAAGCAATTTAGACATCGTTTTATTAACTACGATGTAATTCTATTTACCAATCTTTATCCCGAACATATTGAGTCCCATGGTAGTTTCAAAAATTACAAGGAGGCTAAAGGAAAGTTATTCGCTCACTTGGGAAGATATAAGAATAAATATGTAGACTCTAAAAATAGGGTTTGTAAGCTAAAAAGTGGCATCAAGAAAATAGACCACAAAAGAGTGCTAAAAACTATTATTGTAAATGGTGATGACAAAGAGGCTGCTTATTTTTTAAATTTTTGGAGTGAAGCAAAAATGATCTACTCCCTCGATCCTAATTTTGACGCCCAGACCCTGCAAAACAAAATAAGCACAGAGGCGAGCGTTAAGGATTTAAGAGTTTTACGAGCTGAACTTATTTCTGTTTCAAAAGAAGGTCTTGATCTTAGTATTTCAGGAAATGCTTTAAGGGTGCCCTTACTTGGCGCTTTTAATGCTAAAAATATTTTAGCAGCCTATGCCCTTGGTCTAAGCCAGGAAATAGAAGCAGATAAGATGAAAATTGGCCTTGAAGCAGTAAATAGTTTAGCTGGCAAAATGGAGATAATTTCAGAAGCAAAGGATTTTATTGCCATGGTGGATTATTCATTTGAGCCAGAGGCGCTAAAGAATCTATATAAGACAATAGAGCTTTTTTCCTATAATAAACTTATCCATGTACTAGGTTCAACTGGAGGAGGAAGAGACAAGACAAGAAGAGATAAATTAGGCAAACTAGCTGGTAAAACTGCCGATATTGTCATTGTCACCAATGAGGACCCCTATGATGAGGATCCTCAGCATATTATAAATGAGGTAGCTAGTGGAGCAATAGGAGCCGGAAAAGTTGTTGACAAGGATCTATTCCTAATTTCAGATAGAAGAGTAGCACTTGCAAAGGCAGTTAATTTAGCTAAAGCTGGTGATTTTGTTTTAGTAACAGGTAAAGGAGCTGAGCAATATATCTGTGTTGCTAAGGGTAGGAAAATAGCTTGGGACGATAGAATGGAGCTTAAAAAGGCAATTGTGGATAATCTGTGAGTTGACAGATAATATTTTTTATTATATTCTAGTAAATACGCTTACACTTTTTTAATTATAAAAAGTGAATTATAAAAAAAATAATTAATTGAATATTTTTGAAACTCAAACCAATTTGGGATTGGGGTTTTTTTGTTTAAATTT
>CAYIZC010000041.1:0-5925 GCA_964367805.1 uncultured Gammaproteobacteria bacterium | reverse complement strand
ATCTATATTAGCACTATTTTCACATTTTTTTCAATTGGAAAGAAATTAGATAAATAGACTTAGAAAATAAAAAAACAGGTCTAAGATTAGATAAGTCCTCAACCTGTTTTTTAATTTTTAATATTTTTTACTAAAAAGTTCCCTTATAGGGATTCTTTGATAACTTTTCCTCCTCAGCAAAGCGTCCGCTTTTCTTTTTAGCATCATATAGCTCTGAGTCTATTTCCCCCAGTATCCTTTGTAGTCTAAAAACTTTTAGACTGGCTTTCTCTCTTTCACCTGGACTAGAATAGTTACCTTCCTTTATTTTTTCCTCCACCTCTTGATTGAATTCTTCTACAAACTCTAAAAATTTAGGCAACATACTGCTCCAATCCTTATCCTCACCCACCTTCTTATATTCTTCAAACTTGTTATTTAAATCAGCAAATTCAGAAATATCTTTAAACTTAGTCATGAGATATTTCATATTTTGACTAAAGCCATCTAAGCCCGTCCTAAGCATTTTTTGTTCATCGAAAGCTTCGCGCCCTTCAAGTACAGTTTTAAGTTCATCGTACTTCATGCTAGGATCTTCCTTAATCCGATTTATTTCATTGTCTATCATTTTAAAACGAGTACTATAGACCTCTACTGGACTAGGTGAAAAACCATACTCCTCTCTTATTGCCTGTATCTTAGCGCTAATCTCACCTCCCTCAGCCATAATCTGCTCTCTTATCTCTTTTTTCTTCTCATCACTTAAACCAAGACTATTCATCTTCTCTTCAAAACTCTTGGCTTCATTGTAGTACTCTAGTCTTTCCTCTTGAAGGTCTTTTATCTCTTCTTTCTTATGAGCCATTAACTCTAACTTCTCCTCTAAACTAAGCTTCTCCTCTGGACTCTCTTCTACTTCTGGCTCAGTCTCAATTTTTGTTTCTTCTGGAGCTTTTTCTGGAAGTGATTCTTCCTTAGGGGTTTTAGACTTAAACAATTTTTCAAAAAAATTCATAGACTTTAAATTAATTTCTTAAATACGCTTATATTCTTAAATATTGTAGTATAAAAAAGGAAAAAAGTAAAGGAATTTAGATAGAAAAAGAAGCCAAAGAGAAAAATTATTAAGAATTTTTTAAAGCCAGCTTGCTCGCTTCACTTTTTTTAGGATCTATATAAAGGAAAACAAAACTAAGTATAAGGACAAAAGAGATTATATAAAAAGCCATCTTCATGGAATAAAAATCAGCCATATAACCCATTAGGGGCAGAAACCACAGTTGATTAGCTGATTTAAATAACTCTAAAATAGAGCCCATAGTAGCTCTTTTCTCGCTTCCTATTTGATCATGGAAAAGACTATTAGCAATAGGTGAGCGCAGATTATCTATCATTAAAATTACAAAAAACAAAACTACTAACCAGATAGACTGGGGCAGTATGGCAAGTACCACTAAAGCTAAAGCAGCAATAATGCTTGAATAATTCATTATCCTGGCTTCTCCTAACTTATCCTCCAGTTTAGCGCTAAATTTAACTATAAGAGCCACTAAAATTAAAAAGAAAGAATAGATTAAACCAAAGTTTTGTAATTCTATCCCAGCCCCTTTCATATAGGGCTGGATAAACTTATCTAGTGCCGAGAAGCTAAGGGAGAATAAGGAAATATTTAAAATAACACTTAGAAGTATTTTACTAGAAAATATATCACCAAAAGCCGCTCTTACAAACTGCTTAGTTTCAAGCATACTAAATCCTTTCTTGTCTCTATTTTCTTCACTAGGAATTTTTTCCCAAGTAAGGGTTTGTATAAAATTAATTAAAGCCGGCAAGGCAGCTGCTAAAAAGACTAAACTAAAACCAAAGCGATAGGCAATAAAACCACCGACTAAGGCGGCTAAACTCTCTGAAATTCGGGCATAGAACTTTTGCTCTATCTTTACCTTGCTATACTTAGGGCCACCAGGATGACTATCAAGGTAATTATAGACATAGGCAGTTTCTGTTCCGGAGCGAAAACTCTTGCCTAGTTCATAGATTAAGTTAGCAATTAACAAACTAAGAAAACCAGTCGCCATGGAAAAAACTATAAAGCTAATGAAGATGAGCAACTTGGAGTAGATTATACTTTTGCGATTACCATAGATATCGGCAATTATGCCACTAGGAATTTCTATTATAAAAGAAAAGGCTGAGCCTATGGTAAAGACCCAAAAAATATCAGAATATGACAGCCCCAAGTCTTGAAAGAACAAAACTATAATAGGGACAAAGTAAATCTGATTCTTTAAAAAAGAAGCGAGGTAAAATTTCTTAACTTGTTTCATATTCTTTAACTAGGCAACTTACAACCCGTCTTATTTGCTAAATACTCTAAACTTTTTTGCCCTAAGTCTATCTCACCACTGGCAAATATCCAAGTAGGGTAAGCTGTTACACCGGCTTTTTTACAAACTGGATTTGTACCTGAGCCACCTGGCAAAGAACATTCGGTATAAGGAGCGTATTTAAAAGAAGAAGCAAAAAGATCTCTTTGAGCCTGACAATAGCTACACCAGGTGGTGCCATAAAACATAGCCCCGCTATCCTCTAGACAAGAAGCAAAGCTATCTAGCTCACCCGCCTCTTTCCCTCTTAGGCTATAGACTATAAGGGCTAAGACGGCCAGGATTATTATAAGATATAAAACATTTCTTTTACTTTTAAATATTTTAGACATATGTATATTATTAATAGATAAGAGTACTATTTTAGCATATATACTAAAAAACCCTAAAAAAAAGAAGGCATTGCCTTCTTTTAATTTTTTAGAGTCTAGAAAAATGAACTCTAAATATATCTACTTATATTTAATTTGTCTTACTTGCTCTTAGAAAATCTCGGCTTATTTTTCCCCGCCTTATACTTTGCACCACTAGGGCTAGTTATACTATTATTTTTTCGGGAGCGATATGACTCTTTTGCTTCTGACTTAAAAATAAATTCGTCACCACTTTTCTTGCCACCACCTCGGCTCGCTTTATAACGCTTGCGTCTTTCTCTGGAAGGTGAATTATCTCGAGAAAATGATCTATTTCTAGAAGGCTGAGATCCTCTGTTGTCACTAGGACTAAACTTAGCGCCAGTAGTAAATTCTGTTGTCTTAATACTCTTGCCAATAAGAGCTTCAATCTTTTTAATTTCTCTAAACTGAGAGGTGGTGGCAAAGCTAATCGCCTTACCTTTTTTACCAGCCCGAGCTGTTCTACCTATACGGTGCACATAATCTTCTGAACTGTCTGGTAGATTATAATTTACCACTAATTCTATGTTGTTTATATCTAGTCCACGAGCCGCTACATCAGTTGCTACTAGAATACGTGTCTTCTTAGACTTAAAGGACTCCAGTGAGGTCTTACGACGTCCCAGAGACAGATTAGAGTGTATCTCAGTGGCGCTATAGCCGGCCATTTGTAGTTTCATAGTCAATGTCTTTACCCCATGCTTAGTGCGAGCAAATACTAAAACTGAACCATCATGACTGGCTAGTAGTTTTTGTAAATGTTCTAACCTTTTTTCACCCCGGATGATAAACATCTCTTGGTCAACTTGAGCGGCAGTTGTTCCTGGTTTAGCTACTTCTATACTAATAGGAAACTTCATATACTTAGCCGCCATTTTAGTGATAGCCTCTGGCATAGTTGCCGAAAATAGCATTGTTTGATGCTCGCTAGGAACGGATTGTAAGATTTCCTTTATTTGCGGAGCAAAACCCAGATCTAACATCATGTCAGCTTCATCTAAAACTAAAACAGAAACTCTGTCGGCTTTATAGGTTCTTCTCTTTAGGTGATCAATTAAACGACCAGGAGTGGCCACTACTATATGAGGACCTTTTCTAAGTTGATATAACTGTCTATCTATTGCCTCACCTCCTATTAAAATAGCAACGCGAAGGCCTAGGCTAGTGCCTAGTTTTTTTAAACTTTCTGCTACTTGAATAGCTAACTCACGAGTCGGGGCAATTACTAATCCCTGACTTTTACTAAGTCCAATGTTTTGTAACATGGGAATACCAAAAGCATAGGTCTTCCCTGTTCCCGTTTGGGCAATTCCAATTAAGTCTTGCCCTTCAAGGGCAATAGGAATAGTTTTATATTGTATAGGAGTGGGCTCTTCTAATTCTAAGCCCTTTAAGACCTTTAAAATAGAATCGCTAATTCCTAAACCATTAAAGCTAATTGTTTTTTCTTCTTGGCTGCCTTTTTCTATATTAATAGTTTTAGGCGCAGCCTTCTCTTGTTTTTGTTTGTTTTTTTGCATAAAAAAATAAGTGACCCGATTATCTGTCGGCCACTTATTTAGAGTTGACGGAGATTCGAATCTTAAATTAAGACTAATAATATATCATATTATAATCAATAAGTCAAATAGAAATATAAGTAATGACTCTTAGTTTTTAACCTCTTTAGCTAAACCCTCTATAAGCCAAGTAACCGCTGATAGGACTAGGGTAAATAATAGAGCTGTCCAAAATCCAGCAATACTAAAGCCAGGAATAATAAAGGCAGCCAAGGCCACCATGCCAGCATTTATAACTAGGGTGAAAAGACCCATGGTTAAAATATTGATAGGCAGGGTAAAAAATAAAATAACAGGGCGGATAAATGAGTTAACCGCTCCTAAAACTATGGCTGCTAAAAGGGCCGCGCTAAAGCCAGTGATAGTCACTCCCG
The DNA here is from genome assembly GCA_964367805.1 of uncultured Gammaproteobacteria bacterium. GTDB lineage: Bacteria > Patescibacteriota > Patescibacteriia > Patescibacteriales > UBA12465 > UBA12465. The sequence goes on along the minus strand of CAYIZC010000041.1, from coordinate 1,231 downwards.
GCGCTATCCAGGCACTAAGTAAAATCGCAATTGCGCTTATTAACCAAGTAAGTATTAATTTCATAATTTTATTTATATTAATTATTATCTTATAATCTTAGCACATAATTACAAATTGATAAAGTGTACACTTTGCTAAATTAAAATAAGCCTTACAATGAAGACTTATTTTAGAACGAAGTATTTTAAGTAAAAAGTTTAGCTTATTATCTCTTTTTTCTTTTAGCAGCTAACTCTTCTAACATCACTCTTTTTATCTCTAAACGTTTTTTAGTTTTGCGAGAGTGGGACTTTTTATTTTTTCCTACACCAGTTTTTCTTTTTGCCATATGAGTATTATTATTTATAAGTTTACTTTACTACTAAGAGAATAGTCATTATTTTCAAATTTGTAAAGCTTTTTACAATTTAGTGAGATTATATATAAAAAAAATCCCCCGGTATCTTTAAGCTTAGTATTGTACTAAGTTTTAAAGACCCAAGGGATGGGGAGGAGAAAACAAAAAAGGAATGTTTTAGTTTGTAAGCTTAGGGCTAATCACCCTATACCTATACTTACTACGGCAAATATTATTCATAATTAAGCTATGCACATAGACAAATAGATAGTCTTCACAGCGACATACGTTAACTACATAATACTCTTCCTCATGTTTAGTTAGAAATAGGGTGGATAAACCTCTATTGCGTAGCCAATCTGGGTGTTTTTTGCAAAATCTTATAATTTGCGCTTGCGTCATAACAGACCTATCCAAATTTGGATCTAAACTGCTAAACACCTCAAAAAATGAACCATCAGCAACTATTTCTCTTACCTCCAACAAAGTTTCTGGGGTGGCAGGACCGCGCTTATTTAAACCTAAATTTTTAAAATCTTCATCTACAGGCAAAACAAATGTTTTTTTAGTATGGGATATATAAGCCTTACCATTTAAAGCTTCTATCATTATTTCCCTGCCCTCAGATATTAATTCTAAAATTTTTACCCTCTGCTTAACTTCAGAACTCCTTTGTCTAGCGACTCTTTTTGAGCCTACCTTCTCTCCTGTAATAGTATTTTGATTACTTTCCATTGTGGTACCTTTTAAATTGTTAATATACTGTGTTTGTAGTTCCAATTGAAACAATTTAATACTTAATATCTTAAAGTATTAAAATGTATCTTGTCACATATATTATTATTTGTCAAGGGTATTCCCTTAATTTATCTGCCTACTACTAAATAATAGAA